>DAOLDI010000269.1:0-3971 GCA_035327445.1 Cyclobacteriaceae bacterium
CTACTATGAGTAAGACAATGGCCAGCACAAGCACAAAAGCTAAAATGAAAGTAAGGCCTGTAGCTACCAAACGCATACGCCAGGTGCTTCTGTTTTCACGCGTCATGTAAATAGCGTTGAAGGCGGTCATCAAGGCCATCATACCATTGGTTGATAAATAAAGTGAGAACAAAAAACCAAAGGTTAATAAACTACCGCGTGTGTTGCTCAGCATATCTTCAACTGTACTTGCTGCAACTTCATACATGCTCTCGGGCATGATGTCATGAAAAAGCGACATGATACTCTCAGCACTTACTTGAGGAATTATTGACGAAACGTAAGGCATGAGTGTAAATAAAAAAATGATAGCCGGGAAAATAGCCAGTGTAAAGTTGAAGGTTACTGCATTTGCCCGCTCCAGTATTTCGTGCTTCTGCAAATTGTTAATAAAGATTTTTACTATGCTGTATAGGGATGCTCCGCTATACTTTTGAAATCTGATTCGCTTCGACCAGTGTATAAAAATTCTGGCAGGTCTTAAGATGAAAAAATATCGCTTATGCTTAAATTTCATTCAGGTATGGTTCAAGCAGTTTAGCCATTACTTCTGGTCTTTTGGTTGGCCTACCTGATTGTTTATCAATAAACACCAAAGTAGTTTCACCGGTATTGATCATTTTGTTGGCTTCATTAAAAATTTCATAGCTAAATTTAATTCGTGTACCAGGCATTTCGGCAATGCTTGTAATTATCCGCAAGACTTCATCATACCTGGCCGGGGCTATAAAACGAGTATAATGTTCAAGCACGGGCATAAGTACTCCTGCATCTTCCAATTCTTTGTAGTTCAATCCTAGCTGCCTGAAGCTTTCAACACGCGCAACCTCATAATATATGGCATAGTTGCCGTAATAGACATATCCCATTTGGTCAGTCTCAGCATATCTTACGCGTACAGAGGTTTCGCTTTTGTACATAATCACTTCCTGTTCATGCGCGCTTTGCGCTGCTCTATACTTAAGGCTCGCTGGTAAAGTGCAGCATTGCGCAGGTGTTGATCATAACTGTGTGTAAAATAGTGATAACCCGAGAAATCTTCTTTGGCACACATATATAGATAGTTGCTGGACTCATAATTCAGTACGGCATCAATCATATTAACTCTGGGCATGTTGATGGGGCCTGGAGGTAAGCCTTTGTATTTGTAAGTATTATAAGGAGAATCAATCTCTTTATGCTCATTGAGCACACGTTTTAGTGTAAAGTCTCCAACAGCAAATACTAAAGTGGGATCTGCCTGCAATAGCATTCCTTTTTTTAACCTGTTGATGTAAAGCCCTGCAATGGTGGGAGCTTCTTCATCGCGCTTGGTTTCGGCTTGTACAATTGACGCAAGTACTGAAACCTGTTTTGCGTCTAAACCAATGGCTTCGGCTTTTGCCAGCCGCTCTTCATTCCAGAATTTACTGTATTCGTAATACATTCTACCCACTAAGTCTTCACCTGAAATATTATAATATACTTCGTAAGTATCTGGAAGAAACATGGAAATAATGTTCTGATTATTAAATCCAAAAGCATTTTTCTCAACAAACTGATTAAGCGCATCATTGAAAGCATCTTCTTTCAACGCAATGTTGCGGGTTATGCGTGGCGCAAGCTCTTCGATAAGGCGTATATTGTTGAAAGTAATATTAACAGGTTCCTGAACACCCGCTCTTAATAACCTTACTGCTTCCAGGTTGCTCATGTTCCTTCTCAGCACATATCTGCCAGGTTTAATGTGCCTGTCGTACTTCATGATACGCGACATAAAGCCAAATGAAATCAGGTCGTTCACATAGCCCCCCTCTACCAATTGTCTTTGTAATGATTTATAAGTGACATCATCCGGAATAATGATGATTCGATCTTCTCTTTCAACCAAAATATTGGGCGAATAAATAACCTGGTAAAAATAAAAGGTGAATGAGCTGAGCATTACGCTAAACACCAATAAAAAAAGCACAAAAAACTTTCTCTTTGTCATATCAAAAATGCGAATGGCAAAAGTAATAAATTGACCCGATATGGGTTTTAGCCCCGCAAGGCATTAGCTTTGCACCTGTTTTAATCTCTATAGCAACTTTAAATGCCTGCCGAATTGATACACATACATCCGCAAAATCCTGAAAAGCGGAAAATTGATATAGTTGTAAATGTATTACAAAAAGGAGGCATCATTGTTTACCCAACTGATACCGTTTATGGAATTGGT
Organism: Cyclobacteriaceae bacterium; assembly: GCA_035327445.1. Taxonomy (GTDB): domain Bacteria; phylum Bacteroidota; class Bacteroidia; order Cytophagales; family Cyclobacteriaceae; genus DAOLDI01. The sequence continues at coordinate 2,240 of DAOLDI010000269.1, forward strand.
TGCGATTTGCTTAACCGCAGATCTATTGAACGACTTTGTCAGATCATAGAAGTAAGTCCTAAAAAGCTCGACCTATCCTTTATCTGTAATGACCTAGGTCAGATTTCAAAATTTGTTAAACGTCTTGATACCCCTGTATTCAAGGTTTTGAAAAAAGCTTTACCAGGCCCCTTCACTTTTATTTTTGAATCTAGCAGCAACGTACCCAAAATTCTTGATGTAAATAAAAAAACAGTGGGCATCAGAATACCAGATAATAATATTGCCCGTATGATTGTTGAACAATTGGGCAATCCGCTCATTACATCTTCAATAAAAGATGATGACGAAATTCTGGAATATACCACCGATCCGGAAATAATTTATGAAGACTTTAAACATAAAGTAGATTTGGTGATTGATGGTGGCTTTGGCGGCAATATTCCTTCAACCGTGGTTGACTGCACCCAGGGAGATTTTGAGGTGTTGCGACAGGGTTTAGGAGAAATTGAAAATTACCTTTGACAATTTGAAAACAGCACTCATTGATTTGCATTACCTGCCAAGCATTGAATACTTCTGTGCCTTATTGCCTTTCGAAAAAATTATTTTAGAAAAACACGAACACTACATCAAGCAAAGCTATCATAACCGTTGTTACATTTTAGGCGCCAATAAAATTGAACGCCTGGTAGTGCCCCTTAAATCCAGAGATGGGAAAACATCGATATCAGCAATTGAAATAGACCATCAACAAAAATGGCTCAATCTTCATTGGCGCAGTATTCAATCGGCTTATGGTCGTGCCCCTTATTTTATTTTCTATGCTGAAATGTTTGAAGCAATTTTCAGAAAAGAGCATCGCCTACTTTATGATTTGAACCTGGAGTTGCTGACATTATGTCTTAAAATAATAGGCCTGAATAAGGACATAACAGAGAGTACTTCGTACCAAAACAAGACAGATGAGCATATTGCCTTGCTTCGAAATCAAATTTCTCCGAAAAGAAACTGGCAAGAACGGGGCTTTTACAAGCCAAAGCCATACATACAGGTTTTTGGCAATAAGTTTGTGCCTAACCTCAGCATTCTGGATTTAATTTTCTGTGAGGGCAAGCATGCCGTAAAAGTATTGCAGCAATCCGCAGGTAACCTGAACATTATTAATTTTCAGGGTGTTTGAAATAGAAAGTTAATATAAGGCAATACCTTATTGAATTCGATTTTTTTTACATTTACACTTATCAGCTAAATGCACCGTATGGAGGCAAAATTTTCAAACAGGGTTAAAGAGGTAATCTCCCTAAGCAGGGAAGAAGCCCTTCGTTTAGGTCACGACTACATAGGTACTGAACACTTGCTGCTTGGCATGATTCGCGAAGGTGAGGGAGTAGCAGTTGGTGTGCTTAAAAAACTAGGCGTACCCATGGATGAATTGCGGGGAGAGATTGAGAAGATTTCAAGAAATTCTGCCAGCATAGATGTTAAAAACCTAACTAATATTCCGCTTACCCGTCAGTCAGAAAAAGTTTTAAAGATTACCTACCTGGAAGCCAAGATTTTCAAAAGCCAGTTAATTGGAACCGAACATTTATTGCTTTCCATTCTGCGCGATCAGGACAACCTGGCTACACAAATACTTTCCAAGTTTGACATTAACTACGAGGTAGTAAAAGAAATGCTCGAATACCAACATGAAAACCCTATGGCATCATCAGATACGGATGATCCGGATGATGATTCTTCAAGAATT
>DAOLDI010000270.1:0-3964 GCA_035327445.1 Cyclobacteriaceae bacterium
AACAAGACATATCGCGAAAAACATGGTCGCTGCGGGATTGTGCGATGAAGTGCTTGTGCAAGTTGCTTATGCCATTGGTGTAGCAGAGCCGGTTGGATTATATGTAAACACATACGGCACTGCTAATGTAGATATGACTGATGGAGAGATTGCAGAAAGGATAAGTACCATATTTGATATGCGTCCTTATTTCATTGAGAAGAGATTTAACCTAAGGTCACCTATTTACGGAGAAACAGCAGCATATGGACATATGGGCCGACAACCAAAGGAAGTTGTAAAAATCTTTAATGAAGGGAAGAAGACAGAGAAGAAAATTAAAGTGAAGTTATTTCCCTGGGAAGAACTTGATTATGTTGATAAGCTTAAAAGAGCATTTAAGATAAAGTAAAAGAAAAGGGCCGCAAGGCCCTTCTTATTTATACATGTGCGCGAAGCTTTTCTTTAAACTTACTGATTTGTCTGCGTAAAGATTCAGTAGCTTCATCTGTTGCTTCTTCAAAACTCTTTGCTTGTTCTTTTGCAAATAGCTGTTGTCCTGGAACATTCAATTTTACTTCAACTGTTTTATTTTCAACACCTTCGTTGTTTAGTCGTAAAAATACTTCAGCATCCACTATCCGGTCATAAAAGGTATCCAGCTTATCCAGTTTTTTCTGGATGAAATCAAGAAGCTTTTGATCTGCGTCAAAGCGAATGGAGTGCACTTGGATTTTCATAACATTTAATTTAAAGTTTAAACAATTGGTTTATATAATTTCAATCAAGCCTTTGGGTGAGCCTGATCAAATGCTTTTTTAAGTTTTTCTAATGAGTTATGTGTGTATACCTGCGTTGCAGCTAAACTACTGTGGCCAAGTAAATCTTTTACCGCATTTATCTCTGCCCCTTTATTTAACAAATGGGTTGCATAGGTATGTCTTAGCACGTGCGGACTGCGCTTATCAATATTGCCAAACAAATTCAGGTACTTTCTAACGGTTCTATAAATCATCATCGGATAGCAATCCTCCCCATCATTAGTAACGAATAAATGTCGGTTTCCTTTGCGTATTTCTTCAGAATTTTTGAAAGAAAGGTAATTATCAATTACAGCATTGATACTTTTTGCATAGGGGATAACGCGTTCTTTGTTTCGCTTACCTAAAACTTTGATGGTATTATTTCTTCTGTCGATATCTTGCTCTTTAAGTCCTATAAGTTCTGCCAAGCGAATACCCGTGCCGTAGAAGAGCTCAAGAATCAGTTTATCTCGCCAGCCTTCAAAAGTGTTTTCAAATGTTACCTGATCGAGAATTTTGTTCATATCAGGTTCATTAATGAATTGAGGCAACTTCTTAGCGGTTTTAAGCACCCTGATCTTCGTCATAGGGTTTTTAGTAATCACCTCTTCTTTAAGTAAGAATTTATAAAAACTTCGCAGGCAGGCAATTTTTCGATTTACAGAGCGGGCATCAATTTCTTCATCAACCAAAGAAATGATCCAGGATCTTATGATGCCATAATCTGCTGTTTCAGGATTAAAGTCTGGAAAGGTTCCTGTTAGAAACTGACTGAACTGCTCAAGATCGGTTTGATAGGATTGAATGGTGTGCGCACTGTATCTTTTTTCGTATTGAAGATATCTTAGAAAAGATTCTGTCATGCTTGCTGTTAACCTTCCTGGCAAATTGCCGCTGATCAATGATATGCAACTAAGCTAAAAAAAAATCCCCTCAAACGATAGTTTGAGGGGATATATATTTTGAGCTTTTAATAAGGCTTATTGTGTGGTATCCTGCGTCATGCGCTGACGGTATGCTGCTCTGATAACCTCGTTTCTGCGTCTAACAGAAGGCTTTTCAAAGTGCGTACGAGCACGCAATTCTTTTAATACACCTGTTTTTTCAAACTTCTTTTTGAAGCGCTTCAGGGCCTTATCAATTGATTCGTTCTCTTTAATGTTAATGATGATCATAGCTAAATATTCAGGGCTGCAAATATAGATTTTCTGATCTTATTAACAAAATCATCTTAAAATTGACCTGGAGATAACCAATGTTTGTATTTCTGAGGTGCCTTCACCAATAGTGCAAAGCTTCACATCCCGGTAAAACTTTTCTACCGGAAAATCTTTGGTAAAACCGTAACCGCCAAAAATCTGAACAGCCTCATTAGCCACTTCAACGGCTACTTCAGAGGCATATAATTTAGCCATTGCTGAGGCCTTAGTAACATCAAGTCCTTTGTTTTTTAGGTCAGCTGCCTGAAAGGTGAGTAATTTGGCCGCCTCTATCTTGGTGGCCATATCTGCCAACTTAAAGCTTATGGCTTGAAATTTAGCGATAGGTTGATTGAATTGCTGTCTTTCTTTAGAGTATTGCAAAGAAGCTTCGTAAGCGCCTATGGCTATACCCAAGCTAAGGGCTGCAATTGAAATACGTCCTCCATCTAAAATTTTCATCGATTGAATAAAGCCTTCACCTTCATTGCCCAGCATTTGACTTTTGTGAATTTTGCAATTATCAAATATGAGTTCAGCGGTTTCGGAGGCACGCATGCCCAACTTATTTTCCTTTTTGCCTGCACTAAAACCGGTAGTGCCTTTTTCGATAATAAAGGCCGTCATTCCCCGTGAATCGCCTACTTCACCGGTTCTTACTATTACAACAGCTACATTGCCCGATTTACCGTGTGTTATAAAGTTCTTAGCACCGTTTATGATGTAGTAATCTCCTTCTTTATGGGCTACGGTACGCATATTTCCGGCATCAGAGCCAGTATTTGGCTCCGTTAAGCCCCAGGCACCAATCCATTCGCCTGTGGCAAGTTTTGGTAGGTATTTTTGTTTTTGTTCCTCATTTCCGAACTGCAGAATATGGTTTGTACATAGAGAATTGTGAGCAGCCATTGATAAACCTATGCTGCCATCAACCTTAGAAAGCTCAACAATGGCACTTACATATTCATGATAACCAAAACCTGCTCCTCCATATTCTTGCGGTACAAGTACACCCATTAGCCCTAAGTGACCCAACTTGTGAAACAAGTCAACCGGAAAAGTTTGGGCTTCATCCCAAATCATGATATTTGGCGCAATTTCCTTCTTACTGAAGTCTCGCACCATATCTGCAATCATTTGCTGATTTTCGTTAATCTCGAAATTTATTGATTGGGCTTCTGCTATCATTTGTGACATATTTTTTCATTCAGGGGCTCAAAGATATTTAATTCAAGAACACTAACAAACGACTGTTAGCTTAATGCTTACTGAATGGTTAATTAGGGTTTTGGTTCAAATAGATAAATTGGGGAAACGCATAAATCAGCTATTTTCGCGGACTGAAAATGATTTGAAATGAAAATAGCGGTAATAGGAACAGGATATGTTGGTTTGGTTACGGGAGTCTGCTTTGCAGAAACAGGAAATACCGTAACATGTGTGGATATTGATGAAAAGAAAGTTGAAAAGTTAAAGTCGGGACATATTACTATATACGAGCCTGGACTTGAGCAATTATTTGAAAGAAATCTTGAACAAGGTCGACTTTTTTTTACAACGAGTCTTGAGGAAGGTATTAAAGATGCTAAGATAATTTTCCTAGCCCTACCAACCCCTCCTGGTGAAGACGGATCTGCTGACTTAAAATATGTTCTTGGGGTGGCCAAAGATTTAGGGCCTTTGCTAAAGGAATATACAGTAATAGTAGATAAAAGTACGGTGCCAGTTGGTACGGCAGACAAGGTGCATGAGGCAGTTGCGAAAGGAGCGAATGTGGAATTTGATGTAGTCTCAAATCCTGAATTTTTAAGAGAAGGTGTAGCGGTTGACGATTTCATGAAGCCAGATCGTGTGGTTATAGGTACACGTTCAGCAAGGGCCAGAAAAATAATGGAAACTTTATATGCACCATTTGTTCGCCAGGGCAATCCCATCATCTTTATGGACGAGCGCTCAGCAGAGCTAACAAAGTATGCAGCCAAT
>DAOLDI010000271.1:0-3962 GCA_035327445.1 Cyclobacteriaceae bacterium
CGCTGTGGGAAGAGTAATACTAAAGATATAACCACACCCAAAGCATAACAGCTATAAAGGCAGCGCTGGGGCCTGCAATGATATAAAAGAGACCAGCCCTTCTGAATTCCTTTTGCTCAACAAGTCCTGTTGCATAAGCTATTGCATTTGAGGGTGTAGAAACCGGCAACAACAAAGCACAGGAACAACTGATGGCAACAATTACCGGTACTGCAATCCAATATTCCTCTCCCAATGTAATAGCCAGCGGTATGAGAATAGAAGCTGCTGCGGTATTGCTCATAATGTTTGAAACCAATACCGCCAGTATACTGAACAACATGGCAATAAATAATAATGGCACAGGCAAAGCATTGATTTGATTCATCACAATTTCTGCCAAACCAACTTGAACCAGTGCAACACCCAAGGCGAGGCCTCCTGCTACCAGCATCAAGGTATCCCAGGGCAATGCACGCACTTTCTCTGCACTTATTACTTGTGTAAGTGTTAAAAATAAAATAGGCACTACTGATGTTCCGGCAACAGGTATGCCGTGTAAAGATTCTGTTGCCCATAAGCTAATGGTTACTATCAGTGTAAAAATTACTGCCCTTCTTTTAAATGGATCTACCTTTATTTCATTTGCCGGAATTTTACTTAAATCAATAATGGCATACTTCAGCTTTAACCTGGCTACTAAAAATTTATAAAAAAGAAAAACCAGCAATAAGGCAGTAGGCAAGCCAACAATCATCCAGTCGATAAAAGTTATTCTGATTCCTCTCTCTAATAAAGCACCCACCGCAATGGCATTAGGCGTGCTGCCAATGATGGTACCAATACCCCCAATTGAAGCAGCAGCCGGAATGGCAGTAAGCAATGCACGTGAATAATTAGATTTTTCTCCCATGGCAAAAATCAAAGGCAGAATAGAAGAGATCATCATGGCCGTTGTAGCGGTATTAGACATCACCATGCTGGCAAAAGCGGTTACCATCATAAGCCCCAATAATAATTTTTCAGGTTTAGTACCAAATCTTCTGATGGTGAAATAAAATAATGATCTGTCGAGCGCGGCTTCTTTCATGCCATAAGCCAGAAAAAATCCTCCCAGCAATAACCAGATTACGTTGCTGGTCCAGGTACCAATAAACATTTCAACAGGCACTAGCTCATCGAAAATAAAATCAGTGCCAAAGCCTATAAGCAACATTGAAATAATAAAAACCCCTACGGCAAAGGGAGGAATTGCTTCCGTTATCCAAAGTCCTATAGAGAGAACAGCAATAAAAAATACATAATCAACTTCTGCTCCATAATTCAATTGCCTGAAGAAATACGTTATGATGAGCGCAATAACAAAATTGCCTACAAAACTTGAAGTATTGAAAATCCAGCTAAGGCCCTTCTTACCATAAGTCTTTAAGGCCTCGTACCTCGAATCATTTGCCGCCATAGAGCTGTAAATTTACTAGGCAGTAAGATATCTTAGATGAAATTATTGATTAATTATGCGATTCATACATGAGCTGTATGCTTACTTCAAAACGTTATAACTAAATGACGATCAGCACACCTACCCTTTTACTGGATGAAGTTAAATGCCGGGCCAATATCAACATAATGGCTGCCAAAGCACGCAAACATAAGCTTGTATTCAGGCCACATTTTAAAACACATCAAAATCTTAGCATAGGCAGGTGGTTTAAAGAGGAAGGTGTTAAATGCATTACGGTATCCTCATTAAGTATGGCAGAGTACTTTAGTAACGACTGGGATGATATTACCGTGGCATTTCCAGTTAATATTTTAGAGATTGATACCATCAATAAGCTTTCCCTCAAAATAAAATTGAATTTGCTGGTAGAATCAATTGCACACGTTAATTTCTTAAAACAACACCTGGCACATACGGCAGGCATTTTCATCAAGATAGATGTTGGTTACCACAGAACAGGTATCAGCGCTGATAATGAAATGTTGATGGATCAAGTAATCAGCATCATTCAACAATCACCAAAGCTGAAATTCAAAGGCTTTCTTGCGCATGCAGGCCATACTTACAAATGCCGTAAGCAAGATGAAGTTATTGCTATTCACCAAAGCAGTTTGAGAATCATGTCGCAATTAAAATCAAAATACCAAACTGAATTTCCTGATCTCATCACATCGCTAGGCGATACTCCTTCTTGCAGTATGGCAGAAGATTTCAGCGGACTAGATGAAATAAGACCTGGTAATTTTGTTTTTTATGATTTGAGCCAGGTCAGGATTGGTTCGTGTACATCAGAACAAATTGCTGTTGCCATGGCCTGCCCAATTGTAGCCCTGCATAAAGAAAGACATGAATTGGTGATTTATGGAGGCGCTGTGCATTTCTCTAAAGACAGACTAGAAGAAGAAGCTGAAGGAACGATTTATGGCAGAGTAGCAGAAAAATCAGGGAGGGGTTGGGGAGAAATTATAACGGGAATGTATGTTAAGAATCTTTCGCAAGAACATGGCATAATTAAGGTGCCTGAAGAAAAAATCAAATCATATCAAGTCGGAGATATTTTGCTGATATTACCTGTGCATTCCTGTTTAACGGCTCAATGCGTGAAAACATATCATACGCTTGGTTTTCAAAAACTATAAAGTGTATGCTCACTATTTGTCAATAAAATAATATGATAAAGAAAACATAATTTATACCTTTAACGCTCAATTATTTACCAAACCTAAAACTTTATGGAATTCTTAAGAAAATTTAAAACGCTTGGTTCACTAAGCCTTATAAGCCTGTTTGTATTGTCTATGGGATTATCAGCTTGTGGCAGCAAAAGCAATGAGGCCAAAGAAGAGCCTGCAGCTGTAGAAGAAAAATCAGAACATCCAAGTGAACACCCTTCAGACAGTGAGCATCCCCACGAACATCCTGGTGATGATGAAGATGAGGAGGATGAGAATGAAGATGAGTAATCTTTCTATTAGATTTTAAAATCAAAAAATGTCTGGCATTAAACCAGACATTTTTTTCTACTGTAATCTTTGAAAAGAGAAACTTGTCTTAACAGCTTCCGGCTTACCATCTAATTCCAGAATTGGATAAGCTAAAAAATTTATCGGACCTGAAATAGGCCCGGGTGTAATACGCAGATCTCTGCCTCTGCTTAATTCTATTCTGTTGGCGGGGTGCCTGCCAAAATAATAAGTTGCAAGTGCTGTATATTTATTGCCTTCGCTAATATCAACCGGCCACCATTGTCCTTCTGCAAAAAATTCAGCCCAGCAATGATATCCATCTATACCACCTTCATCTCTGTCTGACGGAATGGCTGCGCCAATAGCAAACCTGGCGGGTATTCCAGCAGTTCTTGCCAATGAAATAAACAAAGAATGGAATTCAGTGCAATTTCCGGTTTTGCTATCACAGGCATACAATGCGTCTCCTCTGCCATAGTCACCATATTTCATATAGCGCATGTTATCTATGATGTAATCATATAATGCCCTTGCACGCATTAGAGCTGTGCTGTTATTTTTATCTGTAATTGTTTCATCTACAATCTCTCTAAATCGGCCGCCAACCGGCATGAGTATGTTGGCATCTAAGTATTGTGCAGGATTAGTATTGTTATCAGTATATGGTCCTTTTTCTTTGCGTCTCACCCGATATATAATTTCAAAATCTTGCTTACTCTCGGCTGGTGATAATTCCAATAAAATAACGCTGTTACCAAATTCCTTTTCATGCAGCAGGCTTTTTATTCCGGGTAAATTTTCTTTAAGGATTTCTATTGTCTGAAAAGCATCGCTCTGCGCAAGCGGCAACCACAACCTTGCTGCTTTCTTTATTTCAGGTAATTGTCCTTTGTAAATGAAATCAAAATGATCTTCTCCTTCTCTAACACCCAATAACTCGTTGCCAGTATTTTCTATTGGTATTTGCTGCCAGGTTTTATCCGGATTTTGCTTCCAGGAATAGAATGGTTTTCCAT
>DAOLDI010000272.1:0-3957 GCA_035327445.1 Cyclobacteriaceae bacterium
TTACATAAACCTTTAAGCCAAAGGGGTCGCTGGTGAAAATATCTTTCTTGCCATCGCCATTAAAATCACTGAGTAAAAGCCAATGCCGGATGCCCTCCGGAAATTGCCTTTCATATTCAGGCGCATATACATATTTTCCATTCTCCTGCAGAAAAGTGAAGAGCCGGTTGCCGGCACGGTCGTACACCACAAGGTCTTCTTTACCATCAGCGTTTAAATCCATGGTATTAAACTGCGGACTGTTCAGTCCGCCTGCCCAGGGGAAATTCAATAACTGCCCTGCACTTTCTTCAACGTGAATATTTTGCTCGAGTGTATAGGCGAACTGTGCATAGCTGTATGCAGGAAGAAAAAATATGCACAATAAGTAAATCCGCATCAGAAAAAATTACACTTTTATAAGGGTCAAATCTAAACACTGTTATTTAAACAAAGATTTCCGCAAAACAGTATATGGATATTCAGAAACTTTATCAGTTATTTCTCAATTCCCGCAAGGTATCTACCGATACCCGAAAGATTGAACCCGGCTGTATCTTTTTTGCCCTGAAAGGAGAAAAATTTGATGGTAATAAATTTGCGGCTGAAGCATTGCGTAAAAGAGCAGCTTATGTTGTGGTGGATGATAAGGAGGTAGCGAAAGATGAACGTTATATTTTAGTTAAAGATGTTTTAACTGCCCTGCAGGATTTAGCCAAACATCATAGGAAGCAATTAAATATCCCTGTGATTGGTCTGACGGGCTCTAATGGTAAAACTACCACCAAAGAATTGATTCGCGAAGTGCTGGCAACGAAATATAAGGTATTTGCTACGCAGGGTAATTTGAATAATCATATTGGTGTGCCGCTCTCAGTTTTATCGATTACTGATGATGTTGACATAGCTGTAATTGAAATGGGGGCCAATCATGTAGGTGAAATTGCTGCGCTTAGTAAAATTTCACAACCCACACATGGATTTATCACCAACATTGGCAAAGCGCACATTGGTACATTCGGTGGATTTGAAAATATCATCAGGGGCAAAACAGAATTGTATCAATGGCTGATTGAAAACAAAGGAGTAGTTTTCATCAATTCACAAGACCCCATACTCAGCAATATGGCCTGGCGGTTTGAAGCTCCGGTTTTTTACCCGGCCAAGCAAGATTATTACCATGCTGAATTTATGGATGCCAATCCCTTTATCAGATTCATAGCTGAGAATGGAGAGCTAGTTCATACACAACTGATTGGCGCTTACAATTTCAGTAATGTGGCTGTGGCTTTGTGTATTGGAAAATACTTTGAAGTAGATGCAGCAAAGGCGCAAATGGCAGTTGCCAATTATATTCCTTCCAATAATCGCTCGCAGATTATTAAGAGAGGAAGCAATACCATCATCATGGATGCGTACAATGCCAATCCCAGTTCAATGACTGCTGCTATTGAAAACATAGACAAAATGCAGGCCGATAGTAAAGTATTGATTTTGGGCGATATGTTTGAGCTGGAAGAGGAAGCCGAAAAAGAACATCGGGCAATTGGGGAATTATTGGCTGCGAAAAATTTTGCTCAGGTTTTACTCTGCGGTGAGCTGATGCGCAGCGCGAAAGCGGCTTACCCTGCTGCCTTGCAGTTTGACACCAAGGAAGCACTGGCAGATTATCTCAACGCAAATAAAATTGAAAACGCATTAGTGCTGTTAAAAGCTTCACGCGGTATTGGATTGGAGACTATACTGCAATATTTATGATGAAATGTCTTTATTAATTGTCTATGCTGGATAAATCGCTCAAATTTTTAAAATCATTAGCGCGCAATAACAACCGCGATTGGTTTGAAAAGAACAAAGCAAAATTTCTTGAAGCAAAAGCGGAGTTTGAAAGTTTTGTAACCGACTTACTTGAAGAGATGGAATCTTTTGATGCATCGCTAAATGGACTGGAAGCAAAAAAGCTCATCTTCAGAATTTATCGTGATGTGCGCTTCAGTAAAGACAAGCGTCCATACAAAACAAATTTTGGCGCTGCCTTCTCAGCTTCAGGTAAAGGTTTGGGCCGGCCGGGATATTACCTGCACATTGAGCCCGGCAATAAAAGTTTTATTGCAGGAGGTTTATACATGCCCGAGCCACAAGTGCTGACAAAAGTTCGACAGGAGATTGATTACAATGGCGATAAGTTGAAAGCCATCATGCAAGAGAAAAAATTCAAAAAGCTTTTTGGCGATTTCTGGGATGAAGACAAACTCAAACGTCCACCCAAGGGCTATGACGAGGAGCATACTTATATCGAATGGCTAAAACTCAAAAGCTTTATCGTAACCACAGAAATCAAAGACCCCGAGCTTAACAAGAAGAACGTGAAAAAATCCCTTGCCACCTCTTTCAAGACCCTCAAGCCTTTGAATGATTTTCTTAATCAGGCAATTGATTAAAACTTACTGCTAAGGCAGTATTTTTGCGTCTATTCTTTTATATCAACGAATTTTGTTAAAATATTACTGCTATAACAGTAAATAATTAATATTTCTCTTAGATATATTCAATATTTTAGTAATTTTACTGCTTAAACAGTAAAATTATGCTTAGTCAACCAGATTTAGGCAAGATTGTAAGACTCCACAGAAGGAAGAGCGGATTATCACAGTTGGAACTAGCCCAAATGGTAGGAGTAGGCAAGACAGTTATATATGACCTGGAAAAAGGCAAGGATACCATACAACTCAATACGCTTCTCAAAATATTGAATGGTCTCAACATCAAAGTCAGACTGGAAGGACCGTATGTGTTTAAAACCGATGAGCCATGAGAACTGCCAATGTCTTTGTGAATGATGAATTGGCCGGACATCTGACAGAGAAAGATGACGGTACTTATGCCTTTTATTACTTACCTGAGTACAAAGGACATCCAGTTTCATTAACCATGCCTGTAAAGAGGAGGAATTTTTCATTTGAAGAATTTCCGCCATTCTTTGAAGGACTATTGCCTGAGGGTATACAGTTGGAAGGTTTGCTGCGACAAAATAAATTAGACAGAAAAGATTACTTCGGGCAATTACTTGCAGTGGGTGAAGAACTAGTAGGTGCTGTAAATATCAAAAAAGTGGATGAATGAATCGTTGCCCGATAACATATCAACCCTGTGGAAATGAAAAATACTCATTGGAAGGTTTGAACTTGCTTGCCAAAGGTCTTGATGAGTTGAATGATTTTCCTTACGATAAGACAGAACAACTCAGAGAGGCTGTGGCACGTGCAGCCAAAATGTCTATACAAGGTGTGCAGCCTAAGTTGAGCGCAAAGTTTAATAAGGCAGCAAAAACTTTTGAGTTAACTGATAGAGGTGGACAGTACATACTTAAGCCTCAAAATGAATATTACCCTGAGTTACCCGAGAATGAAGACCTTACCATGCGTCTGGCAGCTTATATAGAAATAGAAGTGCCATTTCACGGAATGATATATGCTAAAGATGGCTCGCGAACCTATTTCATAAAACGTTTTGACAGATTGCCGCGAGGTAAAAAGGTGGCGCTGGAAGATTTTGCTCAACTCAGCGGACAAACGCGTGAGACAAAGTATAGTTTGTCTATGGAAAAAGTGCTTGGAGTAATAGAGACCTATTGTACGTTTCCACTCATTGAAAAGCAAAAACTTTTTAAACTCACTTTATTCAGTTTTCTCTGTGGCAATGAAGACATGCACCTCAAAAATTTTTCCTTGATAAGAAATGAGGATAAGATTGAATTATCACCAGCCTACGATTTATTGAATTCAAGCATTGCATTGGCAAACCCTGTTGAAGAATTTGCACTTACATTGAATGGCAAAAAAAGCATATTTAAGCGAAGTGATTTTGTTGAATACTATGCTGCTGACCGATTAGGACTTACAGCAATTACTATCTCTAAGACGCTTGATGAAATTTATGCAAAGAAGCAGGACTGGGAAAATCTGATTTCCATTTCTT
>DAOLDI010000273.1:0-3957 GCA_035327445.1 Cyclobacteriaceae bacterium
ACTCGCAACTCGCAACTCGCAGCTCGAAACTTATAGTTACCATAACCCCGTAATGCTGGCTGAATGCCTGGAAGGCTTGAATATAAAGTCAGACAGAATTTATGTCGATCTGACTTTTGGTGGGGGCGGGCACAGCAGGGCAATACTTGAAAAACTGGATAAGGGAAGGCTGATTGCTTTTGATCAGGATGAAGATTCAAAAGCACAGGCCGAAAAAATAAGTGAACGTTCTTTTACATTCTGTCAGGCGAATTTCAGGTACCTCAAAAAGTATCTCAAGTTGCAGGGAGTTAAGAAAGTGAATGGCATCCTGGCCGACTTGGGTGTTTCATCACATCAGATTGATTCGGCAGCGCGCGGATTTTCAACTCGCTTTGATGGTCCGCTGGATATGCGGATGAATCAGCAAGCAGGTTTAACTGCTGCACATGTGCTGAACAGGTATACCGAGCAGGACTTGCATAAAATCTTTGGCATGTATGGCGAAGTAAGAAATGCAAAAACCATCGCACAGGCTGTAGTGCAGCACAGGACAAACAAAGCTTTCGCAACAACTACAGATTTGAAAGAAGCGCTGAAATCATTTGCACCGCGGGGTAAAGAGTTTAAATACTTCGCGCAGGTATTTCAGGCTCTGCGCATCGAGGTAAATGAAGAAATGAAAGCACTGGAAGAAATGCTGGAACAAACAGCAGAAGTATTGGAACAGGGGGGAAGATTGGTGGTTTTGACCTATCACTCGCTGGAAGACAGGATGGTAAAAAATTTTATCAATAAGGGGAAAGTATTCGGAGAGGTGGAGAAAGATTTTTATGGAAATGAAATTAAACCGCTGAAAGCTATCAATCGCAAACCGATAGAAGCAAGTGCGGAAGAAATAGAAAAAAATAAAAGAGCAAGAAGTGCTAAACTGAGAATAGCAGAGAGAATTTAATAGGCGTAAGCTGATGAAAATTATAAAATAGGCAATAAGCAAATGGCAGTAGGCAAGGATGTAATACACTTTGCCTACTGTAGTTTGCCAATCGCCAACTGAAATAAAAAATGGCAGAGAATAAATTCAAAGTACACAACAAGAAAGAGGGCAATGGCAACTCCATATTCAGTCGTCTGGAGCGTGCTGTGCAGTTGGAGTCCTTGTTCGAAGAAGGTTTTCCGGTGGCTTACCTGCCTAAGATTCTTTTTGTGTTTCTGTTGGGTTTGCTCTACATCGGCAATACGCATTATGCAGAGAAGACCATCAGGAAAATAAATAACCTGCAAACAGAAGTTGAAGACCTGCGCGCAGATTATACCACACTCAAGGCTGACCTCATGTTTGCCAGCAAGCAATCTGAAGTAGCCAAGCGCGTGCAGCCATTGGGATTAAAAGAAAGTTTAAAACCACCCAAAAAAATAAAAGTAAACAAAGGTGAATATTAAGCAGTCTATATTAATCAGAGTAAGAGTATCATTTATACTGATGCTGTTGTTCACCATTGCCATTACAGTAAAGATGGGCCATATACAATTTGTGGAGGGTAAGGAATGGGAAAAGATGGGTGAAGAAGTAAGCTTCCAGTTCAGAACTGTAAAAGCCACTCGCGGTAATATTTATTCTGATAATGGCAGTCTGCTGGCTACTTCATTGCCTTTTTATAAAGTTGCTTTTGATGCAACCCTCGCCAAAGATGAAATTTTTGCAAATGGAATAGATTCACTCGCTTACCTGCTTGCTAAAAATTATGGCGATAAAACCACAGAAGAATACAGACGCATGATTAAAGATGCGCGCAGTTCCGGCAAGCGTTATATCGTGCTCAACCGCAAGCAGATTAACTATCAGCAAAAAAAGGAGATGAGCACCTGGCCGATTTTCCGTGAAGGAAGATATCGCGGAGGAGTGATCTTCGAAAAAATGGATGTGCGTTATCGTCCTTTCAACAACCTGAGCAGAAGAACTATTGGTTTTTTGAATGAAGATAATGCCGGTGCAGGATTGGAATTTAGTTTTAATGATTACCTGGCCGGAAGAGATGGTGAGGCATTATACCAGAAAATTTCAGGTGGTGAATGGAAACCTATTTTTGATGCAGACAATGTAAAGGCCGTTGATGGACTTGATATCGAAACTACAATAGATATCAATTTACAGGATGTAAGTGAGACAGCACTCTTACGTTCGCTTGAAAGGCACAAAGCAGATGAAGGAATTGTGGTGGTGATGGAAGTGAAAACTGGTGAGATCAAAGCCATTTCTAATCTCACCCGCGATCAAAACGGATTCTATTACGAAAAGTATAATCATGCTATCGGTGGTTTATACGAGCCGGGTTCCACTTTCAAATTGCTTACCATGATGGCATTACTGGAAGATACCAATCTGAATCTTTCTGATACGATTGATACGGGCAAAGGCGAATTCACATTTTATAAAAATAAAGTGCGCGATCATCATGAAGGTGGCCATGGAAAGATTACCATAAGAGAAGCCTTTGAAAAATCTTCTAACATCGCCATGGCGCGTTTGGTGGATAAGTACTTTGGTGTTAAACCCTCTAAGTTCATTGAGCATGTTGATCGCTTGAAATTATCACAGCCTCTTGGAATGCAAATTTCAGGCGAGGCTTTTCCTAAAGTACCACGCCCAACTGATAAGGACTGGAGTGGTATCACCTTGCCCTGGATGGCTTATGGTTATGGCCTGGAGTTAAGTCCTATGCAGGTGCTTACCTTATACAATGCCATTGCCAATGATGGTAAGATGATCCGCCCAATCATTGTTAAGTCTGTTCGCAAAGCGGATAAAGTCAGAGAGACTTACAAAGCCGAGGTCATCAATAGCAAAATTTGTTCAAGAGAAACTTTACTAAAGCTGCGCATACTCATGGAAGGTGTAGTTGAATACGGAACAGCCAACAATATTCGTGATACGCATTATAAAATTGCAGGTAAAACAGGTACAGCACAAATTCTTGAAAATGGTAAATACACCAAAAAGTATTTGACATCATTTGTGGGTTACTTCCCGGCACATCAGCCTAAGTACTCTGCATTTGTACTGGTAAAAAATCCGAAAGGCTGGCAACAGTATGGTAGCAATGTGGCAGCTCCCGTATTTAAAGAAATCTCAGATAATATATATGCAAGAGATATTGCCTTGCATAAGCCTGAGTTACTGGCTGTGCAAGATGCTTCTTTGCTTCCTGTAATTCGCGCAGGTAAGCATGATGAATTGCGCATGCTTTGCAATGAACTGGGAATATCAAATTATTCTGATACAGAAGAAGATTGGGTAAAAGCTGTGCGCAATGGAAATTCAGTTTTGTGGAAAGAAAATAAAAGCAGCGTTGGTATTGTGCCCGATGTTAATGGCATGACATTAAGAGATGCGATTTATCTTTTAGAACAATCTGGGTTTAATGTACAACATGATGGCTATGGCCGTGTTGCACAACAATCGCTTGCACCGGGAACAAAATCAGGTAAAGGAACACGCGTTTATATCAAACTAAGTTGATGAAAGAACTGCGCGACATATTATATAAAGTATCAATTACCGCAACATCCGGAGATATGGCTGTTGCAGTAAGCGGGCTTTCGTATGATACGCGAAAGACCCAGCGCGGAGATGTATTTATTGCCATAAAGGGCTTGCAGGTTGATGGTCATCTTTATATACCACAAGCCATTAAGGCGGGGGCTGTAGCAGTTGTTTGCGAGAGATTTCCAGAGCAAATCAATCCGGCTGTTACTTATGTGGCAGTAAAAAATTCCGCTGAAGCAGCGGGCATTATGGCAGCCAATTTTTATGATAATCCTTCCGCAAAGCTAAGACTCATTGGTGTTACAGGCACTAATGGTAAAACAACAGTTGCCACTCTATTATATCAATTATTTACTCAGCTTGGATATGCATGCGGATTGATTTCCACAGTAAATATTCACATTGTGGATAAAGTATTGCCCTCAGCTTTT
>DAOLDI010000274.1:0-3948 GCA_035327445.1 Cyclobacteriaceae bacterium
TGTTCGCAAAGCTGCCAAATTTGAAGGGACGAAAATTAAAAACGGTGTTTTCGTTGTGCAGGTGCGATTGCAATACCAATGAATGGCAAAACCGTATCGCTTTAATGACGTTGCTTTTACCTGATGCGTTGGCACCATACATCACCACTGTTTTCAGAATATCTGATTTAGCGTGCGCGAATACATTTTGAGGCAGTGCACGTGCATTTGCAGATTTAATATTCGCTGCCCGAAAATCGATGCAAATTTCATCCTTAATGGAGAAAAAGTTGCCGATCCTTATCTCTAATACCATTATGAGGTCTTTATTTGTAAAATATTTTCAAATATAGCTTCTAAAATAGAATTTACAAGGGATTGGTTTCAGTTTAGACCACTTTCACCTTCCCTGTTACCACTTCACTAATTAATGCGGTGCGGTATTCGGTTAATAATTCAATTAGTTTTCCCATATCGTAAGCTAAGCATCTGTATGTTGTCAGCAACGTCATTTTTTAAGAATTGAATATATGGTTGTTTCGTGATTTAAGTATCTTTTCATTTTCTTTCATTTCTGATTCGGTAAGACAAGGAACCGTACGGTATTCAATATTTGATAAGAATTTCTTCACATACTCTCGTTTCGCCTCATTATTTCTGGTCCCTTGACCTAATGGTGGCGGGAGAAGACTTGTCATACGGAAAGCAATATTATTCCCCGAGCCAAATAAAATCAACTCTCCGGTTTCGGCATTACGAAGCTGGTAAACACCCATGCCAAATGGGGCACATATGTATTCCCCTTTTTCAGGATTGGGAAATTTTCTCCATTCAGTCGAGTTCATATTGTCGCGTGCCCATACTCTTTACTCAATTGTCAACGATACCTTTCTTCCAAGTCCTAATTCAATTAGTTTGAATAGAGTCGATAGTTGAATATCACTATGCCCATTCTCAATCCTTGAAATGAAACTCTTTTTTGTCCCGGTTTTATCTGCTAACTCGTCTTGAGTCATATTTGCAAGTCGTCTTTCTTCCTTAATTATTTCCCCGATTGCAAATGACTTGGCCTTGATTTCAAATTGAGTTCTTTTCTTCGTCCCAATTTTTCCATGTCGACTTTCAATTAATTCATCAAAAGTCTTAACATTTTTTACAGTCTTCCTTTTTTTATTTTTTGCTTCCATGTCCTTTTGATTTTAATTTTTCAATAAAATACGCTGCCTTTATTTTTAACGCTTTCTCAATTTCTCTTGGAGGAGTTTTTTGAGATTTTTTCTGAAAGCCATTAAACAATACAATTAAATGTCCTTCATCAAAGCACGAGAAAATACGATAGATATTTCCTTGAAATTCAACACGTACTTCATAAAGTCCGTCTGTCCCAGTTATGTGCTCAAAGAATTTTTTAGGAATTCTCTCCGCAACGGTAATAACGTACAAAACATGCTCAATTTTATCCTTAACCTTGTCTGTCTGGTCGTTATAGAAGTTAAGAAAATAGTCTTTATAGAAGATTATTTGTCGAACTTTCTCCATTCAGCAAAGTTAACTTAAAAGTTAACAGGATCCAATAGTGAAAAGTTCAGATTTTTTTAGTTGGGAGGTCAGTCCCATAAAACAGGGCTGTTTAAATGCCGGGGAGTTTTATTATGCAAAAACTTTAGCTGCCAGCGGATGATTGGAAAATGAGCGGTGATTTTCCAAGCCAAGCATTTTAAAATTCCCTCCCCTGCTGTTGTATGCGCGCTCAAAATGAAAAAACACTTAAAAGCTTCAGGCAGAAAGCGCTCAGACAAGTGTACTTACTTTTTGTGCAGGCACCTTAATGCTGAGGTTTCAGTCAGCATCCTGACCGCAAGCGCCAGGACACCTCAACACTTTAACACATCAACACTTTAACACATTAACACATTAACACATCCCTCACTCCGTTCTCAAAGCATTAGCCGGATTGGCAAAAGCAGCCCTGAGCGAACGATAGCCCACCGTAACAATGGCCAGCAATAAAGTTACTGCAAGTCCGGCTGCAAAAATTTCAAAACCCAAATCAATTCTGTAGGCAAAATCGCTTAGCCATTTATCCATCAAATACCAGGAAAGCGGAGCCGCCACCACAAAACCAATCATAATCAGTTGAAAAAATTCTTTAGAGAAGAGCAATACAATCTGCGATACCCTTGCACCCAGCACCTTGCGTATGCCTATCTCCTTCACCTTACGGTTAGCCATGTATGAAACCAGTCCGTACAAGCCCAGGCAACCAATGAAAATGGCTATGCCCGTGAAAATGGAGAACAATCCCAGCATGCGCTTTTCCTGCTCATAGAAATTGTCCAGCTCCTGCTCCAGGAACATGTACTGGAATGTAAAATCAGGATAGAGTGCTTTCCATACCTTTTCAATCTGAGGTATGGTCTCATTGATTTTACCGGCATGAATTTTTATAGCTGCAGTTCTGTAGCTTCTCGCCCGGTTATACAGCATCACGGGTTCAATCTCTGCTCTCAGCGACATGGTATGGAAATCTGCTACCACACCAGTAACAGGCACAGTTGCCCTGTCGTACGTAATCATCTTCCCGATGATGTCCTCCGGATTTTGAAAACCCAAATGCCGCGCAAACTTTTCATTCACCACAAAGCGGGTGATGGTATCGTTGTCATGCAGTCCCTCACCTGCTATCAGTCTTAATCCATAGGTATCAATATAATTTCCATCAGCAGGTTTAACATGAGTAAGGTAATTTTCATCATCACCTTCAATTTTAATGGAGGTAACAGATACAGAACCTGAACTTGGATTGGTATAACCCAGCGCTACACTTTCTGCTCCTGCTATGCGCGACAGTTCTGTGCGCAAAGTTTTCTTGCGCTCAATATCCAGCGGAGTTGGAATGGACACAGAGAGTACAGCTTCTTTATTAAAGCCCAGGTCTTTGTTGTAGAAAAATTTCGTCTGAGCAATCAAAACAATCACACCTATTATAAAGGTTTGTGAAATAATAAACTGAAAAGCCACAAGGCCTCTTCTCAAATTGAATTTTTTATCAGCGCCATCTGCCACCTGGCTCTTCAATGCTTTTACAGGATTGTAGGATGACATCATAAATGCCGGGTACAAACCGGATAATAAGGTAACTGTAATCCACAAGAGTAAAACCACCAGCGCCAATCCGGGATTATTGAATAAGTCCAGTTTGAGATTAAGATTCATATACTGCCCCAGCAAAGAGAGCGCTATCTCCGTCACACCAAGCGCAAGTACAACAGCCACAAAACTGATCATGGCGGTCTCGCCCAAAAACTGCCCGATTAACTGCGACCGGGTGCCACCAATTACTTTGCGGATACCCACTTCGCGCGAACGCTTTACTGCCACTGCTGTAGAGAGGTTGATAAAGTTTACACAGGCTGTGAGTATAAGGAAGGCGGCAATGATGGCCAGTGTCCAGATGATTTCTTTTGGAATCACCACAAAGGTGTAAGTATCAAAACGTGTATCAAATTTAATTTCTCTTAAAGGCTGTAACCAATAAGCACTTGACTCGGCACGCTCCGCATTGGTATGTTTGGTGATAAACTCATCAAAGCGGTTGTTGATTTGCTCAGGATTTTGTCCGGGATGCAACATCACATAATACTGGTCATCGCTGTAGGTGCTGTTCCAGCCCTGGTCTGTTTTCAATTGCCTGATGCTCTCATAAGATATCAGCATGTTGAAAGGAAAATCTGTATTGACTGGCGCATCGCTGATTACACCCACCACTTTCAGTTCGGTACTTTGGTTTAGTGTTATGCTTTTGCCGATGGGGTCTTCATTGGCAAAAAATTTATCCGCCATTTTTTCTGAAAGCACAACAATGTTTGGCTCATCTTTCCATTCTTCAGGATTACCCCTCAACCATTCGCGCTGAAAAAAATTGAAATAAGATTTACCCACATAGGCGCTCACTCCATATGATTCTTC
>DAOLDI010000275.1:0-3933 GCA_035327445.1 Cyclobacteriaceae bacterium
CCTAATGCCTAATGCCTAAGCCCAAATGCCTGAATGTATTAACACTTAAACCGCTCATACGCCATCTTACTCAACTGCTCCTGATGATCGGGATGGGCAATGCTGATCAAAAGCTTGGCGCGTTCTTTTAAACTCTTGCCATACAGGTAAGCCACTCCGTATTCAGTTGCCACATAATGCACGTGCGCACGGGTGGTTACTACACCAGCCCCCTGATTCAGAAATCCTGAGATACGGGAAACTCCTTTTTTGGTAGTCGACTTCAAGGCGATAATTGCTTTACCTCCTTCTGATAAAGAAGCACCACGGATAAAATCCATTTGTCCGCCCACACCCGAATACATTTTGAATCCGATGCTGTCTGCACAAACCTGTCCGGTTAAATCAATTTCAATGGCGCTGTTTACAGCAGTTACTTTCGGATTTTGCCGGATGATGGCTGTATCGTTTACATACTGCGCATCCAGCATAGATACCATCGGATTATCATGTATAAACTCATACAATTTGTTGGAGCCCATCACAAATGTTCCTACGATTTTGCCCGGATGTTTGCGCTTATATTTTCCGGTAATAACTCCTTTCTCCACCAAGGGAATTATTCCATCGCTAAACATTTCTGTATGTATGCCGATGTCTTTGTGATGATTCAGACCCATCAAAACAGCATTGGGTATGCTGCCAATACCCATTTGCAGGGTGGCGCCATCTTCAATCAATTCGCAAACATGTTTGGCAATAGCTAATTCATTTTCATCAACAGGTTCTGGCGGATGTTCATAAATAGGTGAATCATGTGGCACCATGTAATGAATCTTGCTCATGTGCAGCTGAGAATCTCCATGCGTGCGCGGCATGTTTTTATTTACCTGGGCTATCACAATCTCTGCCGTTTCAACTGCTGCCCGTGTAGCATCTACAGAAGTACCTAATGAACAAAAACCATGTTGGTCCGGAGGTGAGACCGTAATCAAGGCCACATCAATTTTGATGATATGCTTGCGCAAAATGCGGGGCACTTCCGAAAGGAAGGCAGGAATATAACTGCCTCTGCCCTCGGCTATGGCCTGACGAATATTTTTAGCAATGAAAAAGGCATTTACTTCAAATATTCCTTCATACTCAGGCCGGGCATAAGGCGCCTCACCTTCTGTGTGTAAATGGTAGATTTTTACATCTTTCAACTCATGGGCACGAGCCACCAATGCGTCAATGAGCACCGGTGGCGCGGCTGCCACACTGTGTATAAAAATTTTATCTCCTGGTTTTACAACCTTTAAAGCTTCTGATGCCTGCATACTTGTATTTTTTAACAAGTGCAAAGTAATTCATCAACACTTCAAAAACACATGATTAATATCAGTTTGTTCTCTGAGTTTGATTATGCATCTCCTGCCGCCCTTAACTTATCCTCCAGCACTTTTTCTATCAAAGGAATGGAAGAGAATAAATCTTCATACGATTCAATGATAAAATACTTATCCTGGAAAGTATCTTTTCTGAAGGGCTGGTTATACACTTCTTCCACATCAAATGCATAACGCAAAGGCTTGTCGCTCAGACTGAAATCGGTTTCTCCTGCTGAGGACAAAATACCTGCACCGTAAATTCTGAGTTCATCTTTCTCCAGTATCAAACCAAACTCCACAGTAAACCAGTAAATGCGGGAAAGTAATTCAATGGCATAAGGATTATCATAATGCTTCAATCCGATTTTGCTGATGGACTCCAGAAAATCTACAAAGTGCTGATTGGTAAGCAATGGCACATGTGCAAATACATCATGAAACATGTCGGGTTCTTCCAGGTAATCCAATTGGGCCATGGTTCTGAGCCAGGTGGTTGCCGGAAATTTCTTGTTCGACATCTGTTCAAAGAATACTTTATCGTCAACAATGCCAGGCACGGCTGTTAGCTCCCAACCAGTTAATGAACGAAGAATTTGATTGGTCTCTTCAAAATTGGGTATACGCTCATTACTGAAATTGATGAGCTGCATACCTTCCAGGTATTCGGCAGTTGCTTTGGCCGGTAAGCGCTCCATTTGCCTGTCGAACAAAATCTTCCAAACCTGCTGGTCTTCAGCCGTGTAGTTCTCATAAACCTGCTTGCTACCCTCCATAGTTGGGATTGAACGCGTAAGTACTTGTGTTTCCATAGTATGTTAATTGTTAAAGTTTAGCCTTTGTGTGCCCTGCTTCGGCTTTAGGGGAAAGGCTAAAAGAAAAAGCCTGGCCCCGCATTCCGGAACCAGGCTCTTGATTTTTTATCTTCATTCACATCAATATACAGCCAATCCGGAACGCCCTGCGCTCTGATAATAATAGCTGTAATAATTGCGTGAAATCGTATTCATGCTTCAAATATAGGTTTGAGAGTTTGAGATGCAATATATTGCTGAATTATTTTTAATATTCAATTTCGCAAACGTTAGCAGACAGTATGGAAATTCCTATTCTATCAGAAGTTCTCATCATACTCGGTCTTTCGGTACTGGTAATACTTTCTTTTCACAAACTTAAACTACCCACCATTCTCGGCTTTCTCATCACCGGCATTATTGCCGGTCCGCATGGATTGAAACTGGTGAGCGTATCGCATGAAGTGGAGGTCTTTGCCGAAATTGGCGTTATCTCTTTGCTCTTTATTATCGGTCTTGAATTCTCATTAAAAACCCTTGCTACCATTAAGCGAACCGTACTGCTGGGCGGCAGTATTCAAGTTGGCCTAACAATTTTAGTCACCTTAGGCTGTTTAATGCTTGCAGGCTTTAACTGGGAGAATGCCCTCTTCATGGGATTTCTTTTTTCATTGAGCAGCACAGCCATTGTGCTTAAAGCCTTGCAGGATGAAAATGAAATCAATACACCACATGGCAGAGTAGCACTGGGTATTCTGATTTACCAGGACATTATTGTAGTAGGCATGATGCTGGTTACACCCATGCTGGCCGGCAATAATGAGAACCTGGGTCAAACGCTTTTATTGCTTGCGGGTAAGCTCTTGATAATTGTACTCGTTACCATTTACGGAGCACGCTTTGTGGTACCTCGCCTTTTATTTGCCGTAGCCAAAACCAAAAGCAAAGAATTATTTGTGCTTACCATAGTGGTAATTTGTTTTGCCGTAGCTTGGTTAACTTCAGCTTTTGGTTTGTCGCTTGCCTTAGGCGCCTTCTTAGCAGGACTAATTATTTCAGAATCAGAATACAGCCACCAGGCTACCAGCAATATTTTACCTTTCAGAGAAATATTTGCCAGCTTCTTTTTTGTCTCCATCGGTATGTTGCTGGATGTCAGCTTTTTTCTTGAAAACGCGCTGGTAATCATACTCTTTACCATACTGGTTTCATTTGTAAAATTTACTATTGCCGGTTTAGCCGCTCTGGCATTGCGTTATCCGCCTCGTACAGCTTTCATTGCCGGTATGAATTTATTTCAGGTAGGTGAATTTGCATTTATTTTATCAGCAGTAGGCATTACATACGGACTCATCAGCACAGAGTTATATCAATATTTTTTGGCGATATCTATTCTCTCCATGGCCATTACACCTTTCGCAATTCGGTACTCTGATAATATTGCGGATAATGTGGTTTACAGGAGATTGCCAAAAGGAATTCGTGAAAGGTTAAAACGTTTTAAATCAAAAGAAAATATTATTAAAGTTAAAGATGATTTGCATGATCACTTGGTAATCATCGGCTTTGGTATCAACGGAAAAAATGTATCACGAGCCGCCCGCTTTGCAGGCATACCGTATGTAGTTGTTGAGCTGAATCCGGAAACGGTGCAGGAAGGCAGGGCTAATGGAGAACCCATTGTTTTTGGTGATGCTGTAAATGATTTTATTCTTCAGCACCTGCACATTGGCAATGCACGTGTGGTGGTAATTGCCATATCAGATCCGGATGCGACTAAAAAAATTCTGGCC
>DAOLDI010000276.1:0-3924 GCA_035327445.1 Cyclobacteriaceae bacterium
CACCCAAAACATTATGTCAAAAATTAGTTACTATACGAAAGATGGTCTTGAAAAACTCAAAACTGAGTTGCAAGAACTTAAAACAAAAGGAAGGACAGACATTGCCAAACAAATTGCAGAAGCAAGAGATAAAGGCGATTTGAGTGAGAATGCTGAGTATGATGCAGCTAAAGATGCGCAAGGTTTGTTGGAAGCAAAAATTGCACAGTTAGAAGAAATTGTCGGTAATGCCCGTGTGTTGGATGAAACTTCAATTGATACGAGCAAAGTTTCTATTCTTTCAAAAGTTACCATCAAAAACCTGAAGAATAGCGCCAAGTTTACCTACACTTTAGTGGCTGAAGAAGAAGCTGATTTAAAAGCCGGTAAAATTTCTACTCAGTCTCCCATTGGTAAAGGCTTATTAGGAAAAAAAGTAGGAGAGACCGCACAAATACAAACACCCGGTGGTGCCATAGAATTTGAAATAGTTGAAATAAGTCTGTAAAAATTTATGGCAAGTATTTTCACACGCATCATCAACCGAGAAATACCCGGCTATATTGTTGCTGAGGATGAACAGTATATTGCATTCCTGGATATTAATCCTTTGGTATTGGGTCATTGCCTGGTAGTGCCCAAAAAAGAAGTTGATTATATTTTTGATTTAGATCCTGATACCCTTAGCGGATTAACACTTTTTGCACAACAAGTTGCACATGCCGTAAAACAAGCTGTAAAATGTAAACGTATTGGCCTTGCGGTTATCGGACTGGAAGTGCCGCACGTGCATATTCATTTAGTACCCATGAACACCATGGATGATATTAATTTTACCCGCCCGAAACTTCATCCGGAAAAAGATGCTTTAGCAGCCATGGCGGCAAATATTAAAGCCGCATTTGAAGTACGCTAATCGATAAAATTAATATCAATATTCAGCGGGTAGCGCATCAGGTATTGTAATGCCTCTTTTACGGTTAATTTTTCAAACAATACTTTATATACTGTTTCTGTGATGAGTGCGCGTACTTTATAGGTATCGGTAAACTTTTTAACAATTTGCACGGTATTTACACCTTCAGCAACTTCTTCCATGTCTTGTAAAATTTCCTGAAGAGTTTCTCCCTTGGCCAATCGGTAGCCAACCGTAAAGTTTCTGGAAGTAGTGCTGCTGCAAGTGGCAACTAAATCACCAATACCTGCAATGCCTAAAAAGGCTTTTGCAGTTAAACCAAATGCTTTGCCGATGTGAATAATTTCAACAATGCCTCTGCTAATCAGCAATCCTCTTGCATTTTCGCCATAACCTAAACCGCTTAGTGCACCCGCTGCAATGGCAATAATGTTTTTTAAGACACCTGCAAGTTCTACGCCTTCTAGCTCATTGTTGCCATAAACCTGAAACCTATCGCTGCGCAATAATTTTTGACCAGTTTGAATTACTTCATTAAAATGACTGGCCACAACAGTTGCAGCTGGTTGCTGGTCGGCCAGTTCTCTGGCCAGGTTAGGTCCGGCCAGGCAACCAATACGCACTGCAACAGATTCTTCACGAATTACTTCGCTCATGGTTTTAATCTGGTGCCTGTAAAGTTTTTTAACACTTTGCAGGGTTTCACCTTCTGGTAAGCGAAGGTCTAATCCCTTTGTGCCATGTATTACGATATGATATGGATGCAAATGCGGAGCAAGCTTTTTAATCATGTTTCTGAATCCTGAAGAAGAAACAATCGGAAAAATAACATCACAATTAGCTGCCAGGTAGGCCATATCAAAAGTAGGTTCAACATTGGGATGAATGATGAATCCTTTATGCTGCTGTTCTTCACGAATTCGTTTTACCACCTGCTTGTCGCGGGCATATAAAATTACCTTGCGGTTAACGGCCAGCATATTGGCGATAACTGAGCCGAAACTTCCGGCTCCAACAACTCCAACTGCTTTCTCAGATAAAGTTTTCGAGCTCATAGCCAGCCAGGCGATTATGATAGTAGTAGAGTGTATTTAGGTCTTGTGTGATGATGTTTCCTTGTTTGTCGCTAAGCAGCGGGCGTTTAACATGGAAAATACCTACATTTTGTAAGCCAAGCTTTATAACATCATCCAGATTTCCTTTCAGGTGTGTTGCCGTGTAAAGCTTATCTTGTTTCTTGAGTTTAAAAACCTGTTTTCTAACACGCTTAAATGTTGCCTTAAATACTTCGTAATCAATCTTCAGGTCTTCTTCCGGTAATCTCAGCAAGCCAAACAAGTCAAGCTGTGGATATTGTTTCTTCCAGATTTCAAAAGCAATGAAGGCTGCAATATGGCTGGCAAATACACGGTTAATGCGGTGATATTCTGTAACAATTTTTTGACTCAGCATGCGCGTGTAAACTTCTTCGCGTTGTTTGTCGCTGGTTAATTCATTATTGCTGATAAAGTAATCTTTGGTGTGAATAATCTTGCCTGTATTATCAATGCTATGACCATCATCATCAACATAATTTCCTACAACATCCAGACCTCTGCCAATTGAAACTGAGATACTTGATCCTTTGGTAAAAAACTTAAACATGAACTTGATCAATGTAAATGATCCTGAATATTCATCTTCTTCCGGAAAATATTTTTGTGCCCCCTGTGTTTGCAGGTAATCATTTATAAGGCTTGGCGCTTCAAGTACAAAATGGTAGTTAATGGTAACAGGTACAATAAATATTTTCTTTGTAGTGTCGGGGTCTTCCATGTATAAGCTTCGTTGTGCTTCAATAGCAGTGCTTAATAAACCCTTTTTCAGGACTTTTTCTATCATGCCAGATCTTGACCGCGTGCCGCCAGGAAAGAACAAACTATGACAGCCCTTCATAATGGCCAGGTGGCTATATAGTTTAAGTGTTTCCAGGTAAACCAGGTTTTTCTTTCTGCGGTCAACTTTGTAGGCACCTAAACTATTCATGAAGTAGGCAAAAATCTTGATGTTGAAAAGGTTTAAACCTGCACCATAGATAAATGCAGGTAAGCCCAATGCATGTATTACCCAACCGATAAGAATTGAATCAAGATTACTGAAATGTGTAGGCACCATAACAACAGTGCCTCTTCTGGCCAGCTTTCTTATATGCTTTGCCTTTCCAACAATTTGAATTTTATCTCTTAGTGTGTAAGTATTTCTAAAAAATGCAAATGGTCTCTTAACAATTGAGGCATTAAGCAATCTTGCAAACCAGAAGGTGATTACACTTCTTGCAAAGCGGTAAGAGTTTGGTTTGAAATTTCCGGCAATCTCATCGGCATACCTTAAGGTTATGCGCTTTAGTATTTCATTAGGTTCATTTTGTACATGGTCGATTGGCTTGCCGTTAATTTCCAGCAGATCTTGTTTTATTGTACTCCAGAATTTTCCCTCATCTGGCGGATCAACCCGCCAGGGGTTACGTTTCATGCGCTGTTGTTCTTTGTACAGCGTAGATTCCAACTCCTCAATAAGTTGCTTTTTGCCCGGATGTATTTCTTTAATTTTTTGAAAGGCTTTTTCAGCTACTTCTTCTACAAACTCTTTACGGTTTTTACCCAATTGGTATACCGGCCAGTCTGGAATTCCTTTTAGAATAGGCTTAAACTTTTTCTTCTTATTTTTTAATTCGGTATTGGTATCCATTAAAACAAGTTAATTTTCAAATATAAGGCTTTCTTTTTTCGAATACCCTGTACGGTAAATTGAGTTAAAGTTTAGCGATTGTGCTTCTGAGCAGCAGCTCCATGCTTTGAAAGTTTTTAAGGCATTCTTGAATAAAAGCCTCATCAATAACCTGGTATAACTCTTTTTCATCTAATACATCAGTCATGTCAATCTTATAAGTTTGTTCTAAAGCTCCGTCTTCAATTTTAATCAGATACTTATTGTTCCACTGAAATATATTGATCTTACAAGCCGGGGGCGGAATTTCTGCTAATACTCTC
>DAOLDI010000277.1:0-3917 GCA_035327445.1 Cyclobacteriaceae bacterium
AATTGATGGCGACAAAACCATCATCTACTGGCCATTTTCTATAACCACCACCATGATTGTCGCTGCCATTACTCTGGGCATCATTGAAATCAGGCGATACGATAACCGCTTACTGCAAATGAAATTGGGGGCCTTCAATTCACTTATCCTCATGGGCTGCATGATTGCCGCGGTGGTATTTGCCAATCAGGTTATCAAAGAAAATCCTGAAGGCTGGAAATACGGCTTTGGCCTCTACCTGCCCGGTGCTGCCGTGCTTTTCAATTTAGTTGCCAACCGTTTCATCCGCAGAGATGAGAAGCTGGTGAGAGATTCTGAGCGTATCCGCTAACAAAACCTTTCTATTTATTCAAATTTCGCTGTCATGTTGTCAGTTTTTGACCGCATGGAATGGATTTTGACCATACTGGGCCGTTAACTTAAATCACAAAGTCATGGCAGTAGCAGAAGAAAAAGGAACCATCTCCATTCATACAGAGAACATTTTCCCCATCATCAAAAAATTTCTTTACTCCGATCATGAAATCTTTTTGCGCGAATTGGTCTCAAACGCGGTAGATGCCAGCCAGAAACTCAAGAAACTGGCATCGATGGGAGAATACAACGAAGAGCTTGGCGATATGACCATAGAAGTCACCTTCGATAAAAAGAAGAAAACCATTACCGTAAAAGATAAAGGCATCGGTATGACAGCCGATGAGGTAAAAAAATACATTAACCAGATTGCCTTTTCAGGTGCTACAGAGTTTGTAGAAAAATTCAAAGACAAAACCGAAGCCAAAGACATCATCGGCAAATTTGGTTTAGGATTTTATTCTGCCTTTATGGTGGCCGATAAAGTAGAGATCATTACAAGGTCATACCAGGCCAGCGAAACTGAAGCCGCCCACTGGGCCTGCGATGGCTCTACAGAATTTTCAATTCTTCCTGCAGCAAAAGGCGAAAGAGGCAGCGAAGTGATTTTGCACATCAATAAAGACTCTGAAGAATTTTTAGACGAGTGGCGCATCAAAGGCATTCTCGAAAAGTATTGTAAGTTTTTGCCGGTAGCTATCAAGTTTGGTACAACTGAAGAAAGTGTAGAAGATGGTGAAGACAAAGAGGGTAAGAAGAAATACAAAACCATTACCAAAGACCGCATCATCAACAATACAGAGCCGCTGTGGACTAAATCGCCCAACGACTTGAAAGATGAAGACTACCTTAATTTTTATAAAGAGCTGTATCCATTCTCGGAAGATCCGCTTTTCTGGATTCACCTGAATGTGGATTATCCATTCAACCTAACCGGAATTCTTTACTTCCCTAAAGTGAAGAATGATTTCGAATTGCAGAAAAACAAAATACAACTCTATTCTCGCCAGGTATTTATTACCGATGAAGTGAAAGACGTTGTGCCCGATTTTTTGATGCTCTTGCATGGGGTCATTGACTCACCGGATATTCCGCTAAACGTATCGCGCAGTTATTTGCAAAGCGATTCAAACGTAAAGAAAATCAATGCACATATCACCAAAAAAGTAGCTGATAAACTGCAGGAGCTTTTCAAAAAAGATCGCGAAGGTTTTGAAAAGAAGTGGGATGACATCGGCATATTTGTTAAGTATGGTATGATTAGCGAAGAAAAGTTTTATGAAAAAGCTAAAGACTTTGCCTTGCTGAAAAATACCGAAGCAAAATATTTTACGCTTGAAGAATACAAAGAGAAGGTAAAAGAAAATCAAACCGATAAAGAAAAGCAAACTGTTTACTTATACGCTACCGATGCCGCCAAGCAAGATGTATACGTGCAGGCTGCAAAGAAAAAGTCTTATGATGTCTTGTTATTAGATGGCATACTCGATAGTCACTTCATCAACTCGATGGAGCAAAAACTGGAGAAGACGCAACTCAAGCGTGTTGACAGTGAAACCATAGATAAGCTGATCAACAAAGATGAAAAAATTGAAAGCGTACTCAGCCAGGAAGAGCAGGACAAAGTGAAAGGAGTTTTTGAAAAGGCAATCAGTAATGCCAACATGAGCATTGCGGTTGAATCACTTTCTCCTGATGAGTTGCCTGTATCTGTTACCATGAATGAATTCATGCGCAGAATGAAAGACATGGCCAAAAGCGGTGGTGGTGGCTATGGTTTTATGGGCGCCATGCCCGACAATTACCAGGTGAGCATAAATGCCAACCACAGTATAGTTCAAAAAATACTAAAAGCAGAAAATGAAGAACAGCAAACCAAGCTTGCTAAACAGGCTTATGATTTGGCGCTGCTCTCTCAAAATATGCTTAGCGGTGCTGACCTGACCAGCTTTATACAGCGCAGTGTGGAGTTAATTTAATCTGGCTTTGAAAAAATTTTATAGCTGCGGGTTTAAGCCCGCAGCTATTTTTTATATACTTTTTCTAATTTCGAATCGTTAAGCATAAAATGAAAAAGTACCTCATCCTTATTTTTACTAGCCTATTGAGTTTCAGTCTTCTTGCGCAAGACGATGAGCCAGAAGAAGAAAGACTTTTCGTCATCAGCACTCCTGTTGACTTGAGTGTAGATGGTGATGATGCAGATGAACCTGTGCGCAGAAAAAAACAAAAGAAAACAAAGAAGAATGTTTTCTATGGCTTAAAAACCAAGAAAGGATTTACACGAAGAGGTGTAGGAGAAAGAATGACGTATGAGCGTTTCAGGTACCTGCGCAAACCTGTTGAGCTAGACAAGTATGTAAGAGATATTTATTGGTTTGATTTCACCCGCAAAGAAATCAGGCGAACAGGTTACGACCCGAAGAAGGGTTATATTCTGCATGGTCCTTATCAGAAAATTCAGGGGGAGCAGATTTTAGAAGAAGGTATTTTCTTTAGAGGCACAAAACACGGCCGCTGGATGCAGCACGACCGGGAAGATCTTCTGGTTGACAAGCAAAAGTATTTTAAAGGATGGCCCAAAGAAACGCTTGTAGGATATTATGATCCGCAAACACGTGAGAAAGTGCGGGAAATTATCCCGATAGAATACGGAGAAAAGGATGGTAACTACTTTATCTTTTTCGAAAACGGAAGAGTTGCTGTTAGCGGAGAATACAGGTGGAATCAAAAAATTGGCGAGTGGACAGAATTTTTCCCGAACGGAAGACGAAAGAAAGTAGTGCGATACCCCAATGAACCTTACGACAAATCGGTGATGCCTATAACACTCTTTGAGTGGAATGAACAAGGCATTTTAGTGTACGACTACGAATTATTCAAAAGAAGAGCCCTGGCCAATAGCAGGTAAGTAATTGTTGATTTAAGCGTAGCTACACAATTCCTTCTCGGGGTAAACCCCTAGGAAAATCAGGGTTTTGCTTAGGCTTTCTTTAAGGATTTCTCCTTAAGTCATCTCAACACGTTTCCAAATTAACCTGAAAATTTAATCAAATATGCATAATCTGTATGCATTTATGAGCTGTTATAACTACCTGAATAAAATCATCTTCTTCCTGATGTGCAGGCATAATTAAACACTGAATTTTGAGAAGAATTAAAACTTAAACAAAATGAAAGAGGCACACAGACTTGAAGAAAATTTTATCAAAATGATCATCATTGGAATCATGTTTATTGTACTCACTTTATGCTCAGCATTCGGTGTATTATAAATTTATAATTCAGTAAAACTGAATTATTTGAAATACAATCTGTAATAAATTTTCTCGCTAAAAGTTAAAATGTTATGGAAGAACAAGTAATGAAAATACGAGATCTTAAACAAAAGATAAACTCAACAAACAATCTGGTAGTAGCATTGGCACTATTTAATCTGTGTATGCTAACAATTACCGCAATTATTTTGCTGTGGGCTTGAAGATTACATTGGTATTACCAGATCTTCTGAATGAAATAGCGCTGTACAAGCAAATTTCAGCTATTAAAAAACTATTCTTAAA
>DAOLDI010000278.1:0-3900 GCA_035327445.1 Cyclobacteriaceae bacterium
TTGGGTATTTCAATCAAAGCATTTACCCATTCAGGCGGGTTCTTGCCAGTTGAAACCTCGTGCCATCCGTGTTTGCTCATAAAAAAATCAGATACCCTCTATGGATATCTGATCTAAGATATAAGGTTTAAAATATTATCCCAAGCTATTTGTCTTTCTCGGTCTTTGCTAGTTCTTCAGGCTTATTGTTTTTTACCTGGTCACCATCTTTCAGTCGCTTAGAAACAACAAGAAAAGGACCTGTTATCACTTCTTGTCCTTCAGCTAAACCTTCAAGAATCTCCATGTTATCAAAATCACTTAAGCCTGTTTTCACTTCTACCATTTTCGCTTTGCCTTCTTCATGCACAAAGACTACCACCTTGTCATCTTTTTTAGCAGCGCTGCCAGTAGCAGTTCCTGCAGGCATACCTTCAAATGCACCGCGTGTAGTTACTGCAGCTAAAGGAACGGTAAGTACATTTTCTTTTCGCTCTGTAATGATATCCACGCTGGCCGTCATACCGGGTCTGAATGGAAAGCGATTTCCTTTCTCTACCAGGTCTTTATAAGATTCATTCAATATTCTGATTCTAACTTCAAACTCGGTAATGGCATCAGCAGAAGCTTTATCTTTAGCAGTATTGGCAATTGAGCTCACCAAACCTTTGAATATTTTACCCTGGCTTGAGTACGCATCAACATCAATATTAGCGGTATCACCAACGTTTACACGAATGATATCATTCTCATTTACATTTACGCGTACTTCCATTTTATTTAAATCAGCAATGCGTAGCATTTCTGTACCTGTCATTTGCTGTGTACCCACAACGCGTTCACCTTTCTCAACACTCAGTTTTGAAACAATACCACTCATGGGGGCAACTACATTAGTAAGACGAACATTTTCTTGTGCCTCTTTAACCGTTGCTTCTGTACTTCTTACAATGTATAAGGCGGCATTAACCTGGGCCTTAGAAGCTTCCAGATCGTTTTTGGCTACTTTATAATTTTGTTCTGCCAGTTGCCAATCAGCTTCTGAAATTACTTTCTCCTTAAAGAGTTTTTGCTGACGATTAAAATCTTGTTCGGCCCTGAAATAAGTTGCTTCAGCACGGGCCAAACTTGCCTTTGATGATTCCAGGTTAGCCAATTGCTGGTTGAGGTTCGACTTGGCACGCTCTAACTGGTTGATCCAGTTATCAGGACGAATACGCACTAGCAATTCACCCATTATTACTGAATCACCTTCCTGTACTGTGAGATCTATAATTTCACCGGCCACATCGGGGCTAAGTTTAACTTCAACAACTGGTTGTACTGTGCCTGAAGCACCTACCATTTCAATAATGTTTTCTCGCTTGGCCTTAGCCATATCAACTTCTAATTCCTGAGGTTTGCCTATCCAACCCTGGTTCTTGCCAACAACGGCAAAAATCAGCAGCACTACAACTGCACCTATGAGATAGTATAAGAGACGATTGTTACTTTTCTTTTTAGCCATTTTTGTTTAGAGTTCAAGTGGTTTACCTTGATAAAAATCCAATACTTTTAATTTAAATATATAGTCAAACTTTGCCCTGATTAAATCGTTCAAGGCACGGTTATAATCATTTTTAATCTGGTTATACTCAATAGGGTCAGAAGCACCAATATTAAAACGCTGTTCAACGTTTCTGAATGATTCTTCAAGCGACTCTACCTGCTTCTCGGTAGCGAAATAGGTTTTAGCTGCAGCGCGTGCATCATAATATGCTTGTTCAATATTCTGTCTTAACTGGTTCTTAACCAATAAGGTCTGATATGTTGCATTTTCAAGATTTATTTTAGCAATACTAACATTAGAGTTTGTCTGAAAACGATTGAATAGTGGAATGTTCAAGTTCAATGAAACGAACCTGCGCATGTTAAAGTCTAACTGATTTAAATAAGTGTTTTGAGTGAATTCAGTAGGTACCGATTGTTGGGTAAATACCGGATAAATTTGACCATCAACATTAACTGCACCTATCGGTACGGTAACTAATTCATTCGGTGAACCTGCCCTTGGAAATTGCGTGGGTGCAGCACTTGAGTAGGCTGTACCAAAACCCCCTGAAAATGTTAAACTTGGAAGCCTTCCTGCCCGGGCAATAGAAACACCATATTCTGCGCTTTCCATTTGTGCCTCGGTACTCTTAACATTTGGCAATGATAAAGCGCTGTCAAAAATCTCCTCAAGATTTAATGACAACCAGCTCTCAGAGGGTGCGGTAATTTCTGGTACTTCAATATCCATGGGTGTACTTGCAGGTAATTGAAGGGCCTGTTTCAATGAGAGTCTGGCTAATTCAAGGCTATTCTCTGCTCTAATCAAATTTAATTCTTCATTAGCCAGTTGTTGCTTTACCTGTAAAAGATTTTGCAATGCAACTGCTCCGGCATTGAACTGCTTTTGCGTACGATCAAGTTGAATCTCTGAAGTTTCTATAGCTAAGAGTGTACTCTTGTATTGCTCAGCAGCCAACAATACATTTAAGTAAAAGTTTACAATGTTTAGGGCAGTATTATTTTTAATATCCTCCAGATCATATTCACTCTTGGCAAGATTAGCTTTATTTTGATTGATGGTGTTAGTTTGTGCAAAACCATTAAACAGAGTGACACTACTATTTAAACCTATATTTTGAGAAGTTACATCCTGATCAACAATTACATTGGTAAAAGGATTGACTGAACGTCCTACATTAAAAGAGCCCCCTGTATTAGCATTAAGATTAGGCAAACGGTTATACCTCGATTGCCTGAGATTAATCTCATCCCTGAACACCCCCAACTCTGTTTGCCGAACCTGTATATTGTGTTTGAATGCGTAGTCAATGCATTCCTGCAGTGTCCATACTTTTCTGTTTTGTGCTGTGGTATCTAAATAAATAAACGATAGGCCAAAAAGCAGCAGTAGAATTTTCTTCATCATATTATATTTCTGGTATATAAATAACTTCCTTTACCCAAGTAAGACTATTCAGGTAGGATAATGTTACATCTTTAAGGCCTGAATCCATCTCAATAACCAAACATGCTAAATCATGCTTGCCTTTTCTGGAAACCGACATAGTGGCAATGTTGCAATCATCGTGAGCTAAAATATTGGCGATAAAGGCAATACTGCCCCGCTTATCTTCAGCCAAAATAATGAGCGTGTGCAGGTTGGCTGTAAAATCTGCCTTAAAGCCATTGAACTCTGCTATGTTGATAAGCCCCCCACCTCGACTCTCTCCTAATACTTCTATTTGTCTTTCAGCACGCTTTAATACCAATTTGATGGAGTTGGGATGATAGGTTGAAGCATTGGCTATTGATTTGAACTTGTATTTAAAACCTTCTGCTTTAGCTATTTCAAGGCTTTCTTTAATTCTCTTGTCATCTTTTTGGAAATCAAGCAAACCGCCAATGATGGCCCTGTCGCTGCCATGACCTTCATAGGTACGCGCAAAAGAATTGTAAAAGGTGACTTCTGTTGAATCTGGCTTGCCACCTAATATCTTTAGTGCAGTGCGTGCTATACGTACTACTCCCGCTGTGTGCGAACTGGAGGGACCAATCATGATGGGCCCGATCATATCAAAAACACTACTTTTTTCGTGCATACCAACCTGAAAAGAAACGCAATACTAAAGAAAAGGATGTGTTCTGGAGGTATTTTTTCTCCTTAATCAAGTATTTTTTCGATTCATTGGCGCTTATGATGAATCAATAAGCCCAGGTATTCGACTGATCAGGCAGTTCATCATCTAAATAATGGAAATACCCATTAATAATCACCGCTTTTAACTGACCTGCCTCATCTGCCAGGTAAAAGTTAGCAGCACTACCTAAAGCAGCTGTTTCTTGTAATTTAAGTAATTCCTCCTTGTTCAATATAACCTGCAGTCGATG
>DAOLDI010000279.1:0-3899 GCA_035327445.1 Cyclobacteriaceae bacterium
ATTGAAGGAAAAATACAAGAGCGATACAGTAACCAGGAAAATCATGTTATAAAATCCGCTTTTCCAAACAGATGATTCTGCACGTTCCGGATTACCCGCACCAAGATTTTGTCCGACTAATGTTGCGGCTGCATTTGAAAGTCCCCAGGCCGGCATCATGGTAAACATCATGATGCGTATGGCTATGGTTGATCCTGCTACAGCTTCACTGCCAACATCAGCCAGAATGCGCATCAGAAAAATCCAGGATGTCATGGCTACAATATTTTGCCCCACACCGCCTAATGATGTTTTGAAAATGTTGAGCATGATGCGTGCATCCCAATACAGCTGACTCATCTTAGCGCGAATGTGTTTGCTGCCTCTGAAGAGCACCCACAATTGAAAAGCAACACCAGTACCGCGACCAATATTTGTTGCAATGGCTGCGCCTTCAATGCCCATGGCAGGAATGGGGCCCCAACCAAAAATCAAAATCGGGTCGAGTATGATGTTGATTATATTCGCAATCCAGAGCATGCGCATGGCTATGGCTGCATCACCTGCACCACGAAAGATGGCATTGATGATGAAGAGTAACATGATAACTGCATTGCCACCCATCATCCATTGCGTAAAGCGATAACCCTCATTGATGGCCCAGGTGTCTGCACCCATGAGGCCGAGCAGTTCTTTTGGAAAAATGATGCCGGCTATGGCAAAGGGTGCAGAAGCAATAAGTGCAAGAAAAATGGCCTGCACTGCTGAAGCTCCGGCATCTTCATAATTCTTTTCACCAATTCTGCGCGCAACAATAGCCGTAACTGCCATGGATAAACCCATGGCAATAGCATACATGAGAAACATGTAGGTTTCTGTAAGCCCAACAGTGGCAACTGCCGAAGCGCCAAGCCTGCCCACAAAATAAATGTCTACCACCGCGAAGGTAGACTCCATCACCAATTCCAGAATCATGGGAATGGCCAATAAAAAAATGGCCCGTCTTAATCCTATCTGGGTATAGTCTGCTTCAGTGCCTTTGATGGCATTTTTCAATTCCTGCCAGATAGAGGCATTAGGTACAGGCAATGGTTGATTTGCTTCGGTTGAAGGTGTATGATCAGTCATATAAGAGGTATCAAATAATTAAGATAAATAATGATGCTTTGATGCTCGCTCAAAGCAAATTGCTGTTTTAGAACCGGACCATCGGCCGGATTGTCTAAGAATTTACCTGCTCATAAGTATGCAAGGTAATGATAATTTAGATTGACATGGAGCAATTTAAATTTAAGAAGATACTTTTTTAACCTATAAGAATTTTAGATACGCAGAATATTGCGCTGGGTTTAGGAATATGAGATTTATTTTTAATGGGAATCAATTTTTGTTGCAGTATTTGTCATCATACGTGGAATCATAACATTTGTATATTTTTAAAATTTATGCACTGGATTATACTTATTAAGAAAAACTGCCAGAATTATCTCACAAAATGAAAAAATATACTTTCATCATATTACTTAGCCTAAGCATACGGGCATACTCACAGGACCATCCCGCTTTTGAGACTGGAGACATCGATAATTTCTGGTATGCTTTTGATCAACTGAAATTTGCAGTTTCTAAGCAGGATAGCATTGATATCATACAACGGGAGTATATCGATAAAGCTACTGTCTGTCTCAAAGAATTTATCAAAGCCAGGGATTTTACAGCTAAGGAGTACCAGGTACTTATTCAGAGATTTCCACTTTTCTGGAATTCAGTAAGACCACTTACTGAATCCATTAAAAACAGGGAAGATGAGATTATGAAAGTTCTTACTATTTATGAATCTTCCCTTCCAGACTTCAAAAGACCAAATGTCTGTTTTTGTATAGGTGCCTTAAGAACGGGTGGTACCGTAAAGAATAATTTTATTTTAATTGGATCAGAAATAGCAGCAGCAAGTCCGGATGTAGAGAAATCTGAATTTAAATCCATTTGGTTGCAGTCGATAATTGGAGCAACCGATAACATTGTCG
This sequence comes from Cyclobacteriaceae bacterium, assembly GCA_035327445.1. Classification (GTDB taxonomy): domain Bacteria; phylum Bacteroidota; class Bacteroidia; order Cytophagales; family Cyclobacteriaceae; genus DAOLDI01. Next base: position 2,007 of record DAOLDI010000279.1, read on the forward strand.
CTATGGTTTCACATGAAGTTATACATACCCAGCAAAAGTGGTGGATGAGTACCCTTGTTGACAGAAGCCTCAATGAAGGTGTTGCAGATTTTTTGAGTCATAAGTTTACAGGAGCACAAATCAATAAGATCCAAATGGAGTACGGAACAAAGTTTGATTGCCAGTTAAGGAAAGAATTTCTTGGTGATTTCAATAGAGACAAAAATGATTTTTCAAATTGGCTTTACAATGGAGATAATTCGAAAGACCGTCCTGCCGACCTGGGGTATTATATTGGATATAGGATTGCGGAAGAGTATTATAACAAATCAGATAACAAAAAGAAGGCGATCAAAAATCTTTTGAACAGGAGAAGGTATATGAAAATTTTCAAGCAAAGTAAATACATACATGAAGATTGCGAACAATGACCCACGCTGGCGCGCGACTGTGTCTCGTGCCTACACAAAATAATAGCTAGCCTCTTGTGTCAATTAATTTTGTTGTTAATAGCTCATGGTTTAAACCCTGAGCTATTTTCAGTTATCAGCTTGTCATTTGATAACAAACCATAAAATATAATTACTTTCGAAAAGTATGGCCGCAAAAAATAAAACAACAGCAACAAAAGTCAGCGTGTTTGATTTTATCAACTCATTTGTTGACAAGGAGCAAAAGAAACAAGACAGTTTTCGCCTCATAGAGTTGATGCAGGAATGGTCGGGCTTTGAACCTAAAATGTGGGGCCCTACCATCATTGGTTTCGGGAGCTATCATTACAAATATGCCAGCGGCCATGAAGGTGATGCACCTCTCATTGCTTTTTCTCCGCGCAAAGCCGAGTTCTCGCTTTACGTTATTGCACAAAGCAACGACAACCAAAAGTTTCTCGACAAACTAGGAAAATACAAAATGGGCAAAGCCTGCATCTATTTCAAAAAGCTTGACGACCTCAACCTCGACACCCTGGAAAAACTCTGCAAATCGACCATCAAATTTCTTGATAAAAATCCCAATGCTGCCTGCTGAGCAGTCTTAGGCACACAACAAAAAAGCAATGCTGTTTAGGCTGATAAAACTATTATAAATCTCTCGCTAACATCCATTCCTGGCAGTCAACCGCAATCAAACTCATCACTTAACACTTTATATCTTCTTAACTATCCCCAAAAAATAATCTGCCCTTGCCCTTCAGATAAGTATTTGGAAATCAGCCTGTTTAGAACTGAACTTAAAATATTTTACTGATATTTAAAATATATTTATTGTTTTTCAATAAATATTTATCGTTGTTTGACAAAAAATTAAAACAATGGAATGGAAGAAAAAATGGGAGACACAACCCGGACTCATGTTAATCACAGTGTTGATTTGGTCGATATTCATCGGATTATGCATCAAGGCAGGCGCTGTATTATTTACATTTATCTATAGTCTTTTCAAGCCGGAAATTGCGCAAGACCTCTACCGGGGGCTCAACCTTGCTGCATTGATGGAGCAGAGTATGTGGTACTACATCAGCATACTTTCGTTGATGATAGTCATCACAGCATTGAAGGCTTATATCTTTTACCTGATGATTAGAATTTTTATCAAGATAGACCTCATGCATCCCTTCAGTAAAGAGGTAAGTCAACTGATTTCTAAAATTGCTTATGTATCCATTGAAGTTGCTGTTTTCATTATCTTTTTCAATGGTTCAATCAAGTGGCTGCTGAAAAGAGGTTATGAACTTCCGGCTTTGGAATCACATTCTGGAGGAGCCTTTGAGTATTTACTGATGGGCGCCCTCATTTATGCCATTGCCAAAGTATTCAAAAGAGGTTTAGAAATTCAATCTGAAAACGAGTTAACCGTATAAGCTCATTTTACATTCTTAAAAACTACTATAAGACTAATTCTATGAAAATAACT
>DAOLDI010000280.1:0-3892 GCA_035327445.1 Cyclobacteriaceae bacterium
ATAGAATCCGGTTTAAACCGTATAGTACCAGATCAGGGGCCACAAATATGGGCTCTTTAAGCTTGTTTTCAAAAAAAGATGTGTCACCCCCACATAAAAGCACCCTAATAGTTTTAAAAATCGATTGATAACGCGCAATAAAGCCTTCTATTTCAAAGATACTTCCGTTTATTACACCACTTTGAATACAAGTTGTGGTGCTAACACCTGTAAGCGGAACATGCCTGGCCTCTGCCAGTGGCAGCGCTGATGTGAAAGTATGTAATGCTTTAAATTTCATTTGTAAGCCTGCACTAATGGCCCCGCCCAGATAATTACCTGCAGCATCCAGCACATCGTAGGTAATGGCAGTGCCACAATCTATTACCAGGCAGTTTTCATTTGGAAACTTTGCCTGGGCTGCACAAACAGCCGCCAGCCTGTCCATTCCTAATGTATGCGGAGTTTCATATTTGATCTTAACCGGAAACCTCAGTTTATGTGAAAGTATGAAGTGCTTTCCCGAACAATTAATTTTCGAGCAGAGCATTTCTGCGTCATTTCGCACTGATGAAACCAATGCCTGCCTGAACTGCCTTTGATGCAGCCATTGAAATAATTCATCGTGTGTAGAAAAGATGTATTTTTCAATCAGCTTTTCAGCATCAAAAATGCCAACTTTGGCCGATGAGTTTCCCTGATCAATAACAATGTTCATGCAGCTACATGATTAAACGCAGCGAAGGTATGCAAAGAGAAAAGAAATATAAAGTTATCGGATTGATGTCGGGCGCATCATTGGATGGTCTTGATATCTGTTATGTAGTATTCCAAAAAAAAAATAAAACCTGGAATTATACCATCAGGCATGCGCAAACCATTAAGTACAACACTCATCTGAAAAAAAAATTAAGCAAGGCAGTAACGCTATCAGCTATTGAACTGCTTCAGCTTGATGTGCAGTATGGAAATTATTTGGGCGATCAGGTTAATCTTTTTCTGAGAAGGCATGCAATTAAACATGTAGATTTAATCGCCTCACATGGCCACACGGTATTTCATCAACCCGATAAAGGCATAAGTCTGCAGATAGGTAACGGATTTCATTTGATGCAAAAAACAAAAACCCGGTTGATCAATAATTTCCGAAGTGAAGATGTTGCCAAGGGCGGACAAGGCGCACCCTTGGTGCCCATTGGAGATGCCTTGCTCTTCAATGAATATGCAGCTTGCCTTAACCTGGGCGGCATTGCCAATATTTCATTTACAGAGAAGAAAAAGCGTAAGGCTTTTGATATCTGTTTTTTTAACATGGGGCTTAATTACCTCGCAGCAAAACTTGGCAAAGAATATGACAAAGCAGGAAAAATGGCTGCTGCCGGAAAACTAAATAAGCCATTGTACAATGATTTAAAACGCAGGTATGCACAACTCAAAAATTTTCCCGCTCTAGGGTTTGAAATTTTTGAAGAGAAGTTTTTGCCTTTGCTGAGCAATTCAAATATTTCTTTGCAAGACCGCATGCATACTTGCGCCATCCTAAGTGCTGAAATGATTTCCCGAATCATTAAAGAAAGGGTAAGCAAAGGAAATATTTTATGTACAGGTGGAGGCACATACAATCATTACATCATGCAGTTGATTGCTGCATCAATCAAATCAAATCAAAATCTGCATATTCCCCAAGCGCAAATAATTGAATACAAAGAGGCACTCATTTTTGCTTTTCTCGGGTTGCTCAGACTAAGAAATGAAATCAATTGCTTAAGCAGTGTAACAGGTGCAAGCGCTGATAGCAGTGCCGGGATATTATATGAGCCGTAATTATCCTTTAGCCTTTATTCATAGATTTGCCGGCTGATTAATCATAACTGAATCATGAAAGAGTTATTAGAAAAGTTTGAGCACAAGCAAGCTGAAATTGTATTTGAGTGGAAAGATGCTGAAACTGAAGCAGAAGGCTGGGTGGTAATCAATTCATTGCGCGGAGGTGCGGCAGGGGGTGGTACGCGCATGCGAGCTGGCTTAGATAAACGCGAAGTAGAATCGCTTGCCAAAACCATGGAAGTAAAATTTACAGTTTCCGGTCCGCCAATAGGAGGCGCAAAATCAGGAATCAACTTCGATCCTAATGATCCAAGAAAAGAAGGGGTGCTTAAACGCTGGTATGCGGCCGTAATGCCTTTGTTAAAATATTATTATGGTACAGGCGGAGATTTAAATGTGGATGAAATACACGAAGTAATTCCTATTACAGAAAGTGCTGGTATCTGGCATCCGCAGGAAGGCGTATTTACCGGGCATTTTAAACCAAGTGAAGCGCAGAAAGTAAACCGCATTGGGCAATTAAGACAGGGCGTTGTAAAAGTGCTGGAAAATGAGCGCTTTACTCCGGCAGTAAGTAAAAAATACAAGGTAGCAGATTTGATTACCGGATACGGTGTAGCCGAAGCTGTAAAACATTATTATGATTTGTGGGGAGGTTCTATAAAAGGAAAAAGAGTTGTGGTACAAGGTTGGGGAAATGTTGGCGCGGCCGCAGGCTTTTATCTATCACAGCAAGGCGCCAAACTGGTGGGTATAATAAGTAAAGAGGGGGGCCTTATAAATACAACTGGCTTTAGTCATGATGAAGTAAAATCAATTGTAATCAACCGAAAGGGTAATAAACTGAATGAGCCCAACATGCTTAGTTTTGAAGAACTGAATGAAAGCATCTGGGACCTGGGCTTTGAAATTTTTATTCCGGCAGCAGCTTCGCGACTCATTAACCAATTACAGCTTGATCGCATGATTGCCGGTCAACTTGAAGTAATATCATGTGGGGCCAATGTACCTTTTGCTGATAAGGAAATCTTTTTTGGGCCAGTAGGTTTGTATGCCGACAATAAAATTTCAATCATTCCTGATTTCATTGCCAATTGCGGTATGGCCAGGGTATTTGCTTACTTTATGGAATCTGAAGTAAGCATGGAGGATGAGGCTATTTTTAATGACACCTCGCATACCATAAAAAAGGCCATGCAAAAAGTGCGGGATTTGAGTGAGGAAAAAATTAAAATAGCCCAGCGATCATTCGAAATAGCGCTCAATCAGTTGATTTAGGCTTTTTTCTTCAGTTCAAATAATTCAGCTAAGATTAAAAAGTAATTAGTTTTAATATCTAAGGCATATTTATTTACTTAGGAATTTGAGGGGAGATAAATTGGCTAACCATAAGAGCTTTTGAAAAAGTTTTGCATCATTATACTTTGCTTCTTTGCCGCTGTAGTTTTATCTAAAGCTGCTGATGCTCAATTGTCTGAAACAACAACGATGGAAATTAGTGTTGCTAATGAGCATGAAGCAGAGCATCACCATGCACCTGGCTGGATGGTTGCACCCTTCATTTTATTATTGCTCATGATTGCCACCGGTCCTCTTTTTTATGAGCACTTCTGGCATAAAAATTACCCCAAGGTTGCAGTAGGCATGGCACTCTTTGTAATCGGGTATTACCTGGCTATACTGGGCAACCAACATGCGCCAGTGCATGCATTGGCCGAATACGTTCAGTTTATTTCACTGCTGGCTGCCTTATACATTGCTTCGGGTGGCATCATGATCAATGTAGATAAGAAAGCCACTCCCATGGCCAATGTATTCCTCTTGTTGATTGGCGGTGTTATTGCAAACCTCATTGGAACAACAGGAGCTTCTATGTTGCTCATCAGGCCATTCATCAGGTTAAACCGTGATCGCATCAAACCTTATCACATCGTATTTTTTATTTTCATTGTAAGTAACCTCGGGGGTTCATTAACACCCATTGGAGACCCACCACTCTTCCTTGGTTTTTTGAAAGGCGTGCCATTTTTCTGGACTTTAGAGCATAATGTATTCGCCTGGGCAACCGCACTTGTTTTGCTTGCGG
>DAOLDI010000281.1:0-3890 GCA_035327445.1 Cyclobacteriaceae bacterium
ACGGTTACCTTACAGCCGTTGAAATTACTCAACTTAAACTTAAAGCCGACCTGGCCGTGTTGAGCGCCTGCGAAACAGGTTTAGGAAAAATTTATGGTGGTGAAGGTGTTTCAGGTTTAACAAGTTCTTTCCTCGTTGCTGGTGCAAACCGGGTTTTGGTTTCTTTATGGCCAGTATCAGATGCCGGAACAATGATATTCATGATGGGCATGTATGAGTTGGTAGAAAAGAGAGGTTATACGTATGATAAGGCTGTGAATGAAATGAAACGCAGGTTTATTCAAAAAGAATTTGGCGAAGAGTTTTCTAGTCCTGATATCTGGGCGCCTTTTATTTTAACAGGAAGATAATTACAAGTATGAAAATAAGTGTTTTGGTTTTGATGGTTTTCATGTATCACGCAGTGTATGCGCAGCAATACATCAGTTTATTGAAAGAAGATTTTAATGACAACCGACATGAATGGCCTTTTATGAAATCTGATGAAAAGAATTCATCTGAAATTTCTGCTGGCAAATTGACATACCAGAATAAGGAAAATAATCTTCATCGCACTTATGTATGGGTACGCACGTATCCACAGATGAATGTTCGTTATAAATTGGCTATGAAGTATATTGAAGGCCCTGATAACAACCGTGCTGGCTTACGCTGGGCTTCAACTACGGATAACAAGTTTAATGAATTTGGTATTGCTTTTAATGGGAATTATGTGGTACGCTCTTATGATAAGGAGGATGTAAAAAGAAGAGAGTGGACAAAAATTGATGTGATTGACAAAAATGCTTTCAATGAACTTGAAGTGATAAAGTTAGGTAATGACCATTTTTTTAAAATCAACGGACACTTGATTTACCGCACTGAAATTGACACCTATTATGGAGATTTAACAGCACTGATGATTAATGCAGGGGCAACAGTGGTGTATGACTACCTGTATGTAGATGAAATCAAAGCAGATTACAATACCATTGTTAAAATGAGGACCTCCCTTGAGAATGAACTCAGAAAAAATATTGAAAAAAATTTTAAAGGAGCGGTAGATGACAAACCTGCAAAAGTTCCTGTGGCACAAGCTAGCCCAGCCAAGAGTTCTGGAATTTCTAACGCGGGTGATTTATATGCTGGTGAGCATTTGAAATACCTGAACAAAGTGCGTAAGGATTTCAGAAATCAGTCTGCCGCAGGTTTGATAAGTAAATGGAAAAACCCGGTATTTATTTCACAAACAGGACATAGAATTTTTTACAACTACAAATTCATCAATGGCAAACAATACTACCTTCTTTTTGAAATAGTTGAAACACATAGAAAAGACAAGGGTCTGATCAACAATGTAAATTTTGCTGAGGCGCTTTATTGAAATTGAGGTCAAGAAATTACTTCTTCCAGTTTTTCCGCAATTTCTGCTTCAGGCCCAGTCAACTGTAAATCGCGTAAAGCATTTACCAATTGCCTGATGGACAAAACAAACGCACGGTTGAGTGTGATGAGTGTTGGAATTTCTCCTTGCTTTATTTTTCGGGCGGCAATAGTTTGTGTTATCATATGCGTAAATGAAAGATCTTCTTCTTTACTCAATTGACGTAATGATTGTAATGTTGAAATATTAGTTCCCGTATCCTGACCGTCCAGGGCTTTGATAAAAGTTTCATGTGCTTGTTGCCAATGATCTTTAATGTGCTGGAGCAATTCGGTCATGTGCTCATTATCTGAATTTTCTGCTTCCTGCATGTTATGCTGAATATCTTTTAAGGTTTTTGCTGCAGCTACAGCATTACGGGTAGCATGCAATAATTTATTTAACTCTCTGGCCTCAGCATCTTCAAGCGGATTAACCTGAACGCCTGAAGCAAACGCATAAATTTCTGCCTCAAGCGATTTGATAAGTTGGTAATGATCGGGTAATGATAGTTCGGTAGACTTAATGCTTTCTTTTTTGAAGTAAGATTGAAACGGTTCTCTTCTGGTGAATTTTAAAATGCGAAGTTGGTAACGGATTACTTCTAAGATTAAATGACGAATTTCATTTTGTAATGCCGCAATACCAGCTTCAGGTAAATCTGGTTTCAAGGTATGCAGATACTGTGTTACCGTGTTTTCCTTCTCTTTGATCAAGCGAACAATAAATCTTGTGAAGTATCCGATAAAAGGAAGAAAGATAATTACGCCTAGTAAATTAAACAGCGTATGAAAGAGCGCTATTCCGGTTACCGGATTATTTGATAATCTAAAGACATCTTCAATGATATAAATTAATACAGGCAGAATAATGAGCGCAATAACTGCAGTAACTGAATTAAATAGTAAATGGCTGAATGCAACGCGTTTCTTGATGGTGTGTGGCCCTAATGAGCCTATTAACACGGTTATTGTTGTGCCCAGGTTTGTGCCAATAACCATTAAAGTAGCAATTTGAAATGTGATAACACCAGAATATAAAGTACTTAAAGTAATGGCTATGGCCGCAGAACTTGATTGTACAATGGCGGTAAGTAAAAAACCTATTAATAAAAAGACTATTCCCGGATAATCTTTGAGTGCAGACAAATCATATTCCTGTGCAATCATTTCTATGCTTGTTTTCATGTAGTCAAGTCCAAGAAACAGAAAGCCGAAGCCTACCATAAACTTGCTGATGTTACTTACTTTGCCAGAGGTTCCAAAAAAAATTAATCCCAGTCCGCCAAGACCAACAAAAGGCAAAGCCAGTAATTCAATTTTTAATTTGAAACCTATGGTAGCAACAATCCAACTGGTGAGGGTAGTGCCCAGGTTAGAACCAATGATAACGCCAATGGCATTTTCCATTCCCAGTATGCCTGCACCGGCAAAGGCCAGTACCATTAATGAAACAGCTGAACTGCTTTGTAAAACTGCAGTGGCAAAGGTGCCACTCAGTACGCTTCGAAACCAGTTTTCTGTAAATTTTCTGATGAGTTTTCTGAAGGTACCGCCCGATAATTGTTTCAAGGCATCTTCTAGTTGATACATACCAAACAAAAAGATGCCAATGCCGGCAATTAGTTCTATGAATTGAATTCCGTTCAAAGCAATGATATGTTCTCAGCTAAGATATACATCTTAACCTGGCTTTTTACTCAATGTCTTCTTAAAATTTTTGTTGGCTTATGTAATTGATTTTACTACTTTGATGAACTTAAATTTTCAGGAATGGAACAAAGTACACTTACTGCACTCTTTTTGCCTCTGGCTTTAGGCATTATCATGTTAGGCATGGGCATGACCCTTACGCTTGATGATTTTAGAAAAATATTTATTTATCCAAAAGCTGTTTTATTGGGCTTAAGTAATCAACTTATTTTATTGCCATTTATCGGATTTGGCATTGCAGTGTTTTTTGATATGCCTCCAGAGCTTTCAGTCGGCATTATGCTATTAGCGCTTTGTCCGGGCGGTGCAACCTCCAATATTATTTCGCACCTGGCAAAAGCTGACCTGGCGCTTTCAGTTTCTTTAACGGCTATCAGCAGTGTGATCACCAATTTTACCATTCCCATCTTTTTAAATTTCTCACTCTTTTATTTCATGGGTGGTAAGCAGGCCATTCAACTACCATTAGGCGAAACCATACTTCAGATTTTTGTGGTTACTATTCTGCCTATTTCCATTGGTATGTTGATTAAAAAGCGTTTTCCTGAATTTACTTCCCGAACATTAAAATCTGTAAACATCATTTCGGCTGTATTTTTTGTGCTGATATTGTTGCTGGCCATCATTAAAGAGCGCGCAAACATTATTCCCTATTTTCAACAAAGCGGTTTGGCTGCATTGGCCTTGAATGTTTCAGCTTTGGCACTCGGATTTTTTAGCGGTAAACTCTTAAGTCTCAACTACCGCCAAAGAGTGGCGATATCAATCGAGTCGGG
>DAOLDI010000282.1:0-3887 GCA_035327445.1 Cyclobacteriaceae bacterium
CATTGGCGCCTAACTCCAAAATAAAAATATCAACAGGTTGCCGCAATACCCAGTCAATTCTACTGAGGCCACCTGCAGAAGTTTCGCCACTAAGGCCCGCGTTTATCACTTTAATGTTTTTACCACGTTCAGTAAAATAAAGGCCCACTAAATGCGGAAAGGCCTGCTCAGGTGCTAATCCGTAGCCTGCGGTAATACTGTCACCATAAAACAAAATGCTTTTTTCTTTTTCCTGAAATGAAAAAAAGAGCGAGCAAAGCGCCAGCATTACAAGAATGAAAGAATACCGCATAAATAATTATCTGGGTTCAAAAATATTTATCTGCCAAATTAGGACTGTTTTGCAATTGAAACGTTTTAATTTTCAGATTCTTTATTTCAATATATATGCCAGAAGCAGTTTTAAAGGTTGAAGGATTAAGTAAAACCTATATAAGCGGTGAAAAACCACTCACCGTATTAGATGATGTAAGCTTTTCTATAGAGCAAGGAAGTTCTGTTTCCATTGTGGGGCCCTCTGGAAGTGGTAAAACAACCTTACTAGCACTGTGCGCTGGTTTAGACTTACCAACGCAAGGAAATATTTACCTTATGGAAGTGCGCCTGAATGCCATGGATGAAGATGACAGGGCGTATATACGCAATCAATACCTTGGATTTGTATTTCAGAACTTTCAACTTTTACCTACCCTTACAGCGCTTGAAAATGTGAGTGTGCCACTTGAGTTGAGAGGCGAAAAAGCAGTTGAAGCAAAAGCCGCAGAATTATTAGCAAAAGTTGGGTTGTCAGATCGTATGCATCATTATCCATCTCAACTTTCGGGAGGTGAACAACAACGCGTAGCTATTGCGCGTGCATTTATCACTAAACCTGTTTTATTATTTGCTGATGAACCTACTGGTAATCTTGATGATGATACTGCGGCAAATATCACACAATTATTGTTTGATTTAAACAAAGAATCAGGTACTACACTGGTGTTGGTAACACATAATTTAGAATTGGCCTCTAAAACACAGCGCATACTTAAAATGAAGGCCGGAAAAATTGTGGAAGAAATAAATGCAGCATTATAAAATGGATTATAAGATTAAACTTAATCGAAAATCTATTCCGGTTTTTAAAGATCGTTGGGTATGGTTGATGGCTTGGAGAGATGCCCGCAGAAATTTTTCAAGGCTTTTTCTTTTTATCGCTGCACTTATAACAGGTATTGCTGCCCTGGTAGCGATTGATTCCCTCAATTATTCTATTCAAAAAGATTTAGATAAAAATGCAAAAGAGTTATTAGGCGCAGACCTGGTAATAAGCGGTAACAGGGCTTTTGAAGAGGAGCTGATTAAACTGGTTGATTCATCCAGATATGAACAGTCTCTAGAAATGGATATGGCATCTATGGTGCGCTTTTCCAGTACAGGGCAATCCAGATTAATCAGATTAGTGGCCATTAAAGGAGATTTTCCTTTTTATGGCAGTATCGAAACGCAACCAGCAGATGCTTATGCGGTAATGCGAGAAGAGGCAACTGCTATGCTTGATGCCACGCTGGCCAGTCAGTATGTAATGAGTTCAGAAGATTCTGTGTGGGTGGGTCAAAGTAAATTCAGAATGGCAGGCGAAGTTTTGAAGCTCCCGGGGGGCGGAGGCATACTGAGTACTTTTACGCCATCAGTTTATATTTCAATGGATAACCTGCAAGCCACTGGCTTGGTACAATTTGGTAGTCGTATCAATTACAAATGGTATATCAAAACCAAAACAGATGAGGAGGCAGCAGAATTATATGAGCAGTTAAGACCAGAAGTAAGAAGACTGGGTCATGATATTGATACCGTAAACGAACGCAAACAAGAACTAGGGGAAGGGTTTTTAACAGTTTATAGATTTTTCACCTTGCTGGCTTTTATGGCTTTGATATTGGGTTGTATTGGCGTGGCCAGTTCAGTTACGCTATATGCAAGAGAAAAGCGAGAGGAGGTTGCCGTGTTGCGTTGCGTGGGTTCAAGCGGCTGGCAGGCTTTCAATATTTTCTTTATTCAAACATTTTTTACCGGGCTGCTCGGCAGCATTATTGGTGTGGGTTTAGGCTTAGCCATACAGTTTATTCTGCCTGCTGTTTTCAGCGAGTTTATTCCGGTTGAACTCAGCATGCAAATTTCATATGCAGCAATTGTTCAGGGTTTACTTGTTGGAGTTGTTGTAACTGTTTTATTTACGCTATTACCACTTGTTGAAATACGATTTGTTTCTCCGCTAAGTGTTTTAAGAACTGATTTCAAACTTCCTAAAAGATTATCCAAGCTCAGGATATTTGCCATTGTGATGGTGCTTTTATTTCCAATGCTGATGGCCAGCTATCAAACACAAAATTTCCTCACAGGTGCGCTATTCTTTTTAGGTTTATTCATTGCTTTGCTTTGCCTGGCATTGGTAGCATTTGCGCTTTTACATTTGACGCGCAAATTTTTTCCTGCGCGTGCTGTATTTATCTGGAAGCACGCATTGTCAAATCTTTTCAGACCCAATAATCAAAGCACTGTATTAATTACTACCATTGGGCTTGGTGTTTTTATCCTGGCTACCTTAAGTACAATTCAACACAGTTTGCTTGGGCAGGTTGAGTTCAGGGGCAGAGAGAATCAGTCTAATACGGTGATGTTTGACATCCAAACTTTTCAGAAGAATGGACTGATTGAATTGATGACAGAAAATAAATTACCTGTTAAACAAATGGTGCCTATTGTTACCTGTCGCTTATCTGAAATTAAAGGAAGAGACATCAGCACCTGGCAGGGCTATCAGCGAGACAGCATACGCAACTGGGCATTAACCAGAGAGTATAGGGTAACCTACAGAGATAGTTTACATGCATCAGAAAAATTGCTGCGTGGTGGAATGCATCGTTTTGTGAAAGGCGCAAAAGATTCTGTTTTTGTAACTATTTCAGAAGGCATGCACGAAAACCTGAAAGTTGATATTGGCGATTCTTTGGTGTTTGATATACAAGGGGTGCCTGTTAAAGCATTCATTTCGGGTATCAGAAAAGTTGAATGGCAAAAAGATCCGCCCAATTTCATCTTTGTTTTTCCGATGGGTGTTTTAGATGAAGCTCCACAAATTTTTGTTGCAACAACCAGAATTGAAGACGATGAAACTGCCAATACTTTTCAGGCGCAGCTTGTTACACAATTTCCAAACATTTCTCTTATCGATTTGAGATTGATTTTAAATACAGTGAATCAGCTATTTGATAAGGTAGCAGTGGTGATCAGGTTTATGGCTTTGTTCAGCATCATAACCGGATTAATTGTATTGGCTGGCGCAGTAGTAAATAGCAAATTTGCGCGCTTGCGCGAGTATGTGTTGCTCAGAACAGTGGGCGCATCTTCAAAACAAATAAGCGGCATTACACTCATTGAGTATGCTTACCTGGGATTGTTTGCTGCGCTTTCGGGCATTGTGTTAGCCATCGGTTCTGGTTGGGCTTTGGCTGTCTATTTTTTCAGGATAGATTTTGATTTCAGTATCAGTGATTTTTCATGGCTAACTTTAGCTGTTGTGCTGCTAACAACCTTTATTGGTTGGTTCAATTCACGCGAGGTCATTAAAACACCCCCGCTTCATATTCTGAGAAAAGAGCATGCATGAAAGAATTAATTCTTGTCAATCTGCGTAACTTGCTGTATAAATTTTAAAATCATGAAGTATAAACTGCTTACCCTCCTGTCTTTGGCTATTCTTTTTTATTCCTGCGTAAAAAAGCAAGATCAAGCACCTGAGTCAACTGCTTTTCTTGTAATCGATGACGTATTTTTACAACTGATAGATACAACAGAGGTATTGCAAAAAGTTGAAAGTGGCTTTCAGTTTACAGAGGGCCCGGCAT
>DAOLDI010000283.1:0-3887 GCA_035327445.1 Cyclobacteriaceae bacterium
TGCTGGTTGATGTGCCTGGATTTTTACCAGGTACCGATCAGGAATGGAACGGTATCATCACCAATGGTGCAAAATTGTTGTTTGCTTTTTCTGAAGCCACTGTGCCACGTGTAACAGTAATTACACGCAAGGCATATGGAGGAGCTTATGATGTGATGAACTCCAAACACATTGGTGCCGATTTAAATTATGCATGGCCAACAGCAGAAATTGCCGTGATGGGCGCCAAGGGTGCGGCTGAAATTATTTTCAAGAAAGAAATTGCAGAAGCTGCAGACCCGGAAGCCAAGCTGAAAGAAAAAGTGGATGAGTATACCGAAAAGTTTGCTACGCCTTACCGCGCAGCGCATCGTGGTTTTGTGGATGAAGTTATCTTCCCAGATGAAACCCGCGAAAAACTGATTAAGGCTTTTGAGATGCTGGAGAACAAAGCAGATAAGCTGCCAAAGAAGAAGCATAGCAATATACCTTTGTAGAAATTCCAAAAACCAAATCCCAAATTACAAACTATTCGCTAGCACTTTGGAATTTGTAATTTGAGATTTGGTGCTTTTAATAATGATTATTTTAGTTTGAATTAAACTGTCACACTTCTATGGATAAGAAAAGTAAAAAATTCCTTTTTGATTATTTGAATAACGCTTCGCCCACCGGATTTGAAATATCGGGCCAGCGCATTTGGTTAGATTACATCAAGCCTTATGTAGATGATTATATTGTAGATACCTACGGAACTGTGGTAGGTGTGCTGAATCCCAATGCTAAATACAAGGTAGTGATTGAAGCACATGCAGATGAAATTTCCTGGTTTGTGAATTACATTACAGATGATGGTTACATCTACGTGCGCAGAAACGGTGGCTCTGACCATCAGATAGCGCCTTCTATGCGCGTGAATATCCATACAGAAAAAGGTATTGTAAAAGGAGTTTTCGGCTGGCCGGCCATTCACGTGCGTGATGCAGGAAAAGAAGAAACGCCCACTTTAAAAAATATTTTCATTGATATTGGATGCGCTTCCAAAAAAGAGGTAGAAGCCATGGGCGTGCATGTAGGCTGTGTCATCACTTTTGAAGATGAGTTGTTTGAAATGAACAAAAACTTTCTGGTAGGTCGTGCGCTTGATAACCGCATGGGCGGATTCATGATTGCCGAAGTTGCGAGAAGACTGAAAGAAAACAAAAAGAAATTGCCCTTCTGTTTGTATGTAGTAAACTCATTGCAGGAAGAAATTGGTTTGCGTGGCGCTGAAATGATTTCGCGCAGACTAAAACCTGATGTGGCCATTTGTACAGACGTAACTCATGATACTTGTTCGCCTATGTACAACAAAAAAGAAAGCGGACATCAGCAATGTGGAAAAGGTCCGGTGTTGTGTTACGGACCAGCCGTGCAGCATAACGTGTTGAAGATGTTGATACAGACTGCAGAGAAAAAGAAAATTGCTTTCCAGCGTCAGGCAGTATCACGTTCAACGGGTACAGATACAGATTCATTTGCTTACTCAGCTGAAGGTGTAGCTTCTGCTTTGGTATCTCTGCCATTAAAGTATATGCATACCACAGTAGAAACTGTACACAAAGATGATATTGAAAGTGTTATACAGCTCATGTATGAATTTTTACTGCAACTGAAAGCAGGACATGATTTCAGGTATATGAAATAAACGAAATTTTGAAACCACGAAGGTCGCAAAGGTATACACAGAGCACACAAAGCTTATTAGTATCGATTATTTATTCTTTGAGATCTTTGTGCCTTCTTTGTGTACTCTGTGGTTAAATGTTTTATCTTTCTATTTGAAATGCGGTAATCAAATATCGCATTTTTCTTTTTGCATGATGAGCAACAAATTCACCGATCAATTAGGCAATCAGGTTATTTTAAATAAACCACCTGAACGTATTGTCTCATTGGTTCCTTCTCAAACTGAGTTGCTGTATGATTTGGGGCTGGATGAAAAAGTAATAGGCATTACCAAATTTTGTGTGCACCCTGCTTCATGGAGAAAAAGTAAAACGATTGTAGGGGGTACCAAGCGCATTCGGCATGATGTCATGGATGAATTGCAACCTGATCTCATCATTGCCAACAAAGAAGAAAATACCAAAGAGGATATTGAGCTTTTACAAAAAAAATATCCGGTCTGGATCAGCGATGTGATTAGCTGGCAAGATGCTTTGCAGATGATTAAGGGAATTGCAGAAGTAACAGGCAAAGTTCAACGAGCTGAAGAATTGCTAAAGCAAATCGAAAATGCTTTTGCTGATTTACCTGCTTTGCCTTCCGCTAAAGTTTTGTATCTCATCTGGCGTGGTCCATGGATGGCCGCAGCTGCCGATACTTTTATTGATATCATGTTAAATAAAATCGGGTGGCAAAATGTGCTGAAAGATTATTCGCGCTATCCTGAATTAACAACAGAGCAAATACAATCACTAAAGCCGGACTATATTTTGCTTTCATCAGAGCCTTATCCATTTAAAGAAGCGCATATCAAGGAGCTAAAATTGATTTGTCCTCAAGCACAAGTATTATTAGTTGATGGAGAAATGTTCAGTTGGTATGGCAGCAGGTTGTTGCAGGTGCCTGTTTATATAAAATCACTTCAACTCAGTTGATTTCAAAACCAGCTTTCTTCATTTCCTTCCAAAATCCAGGATAAGATTTATTCACTACTTCAGGGTTTTCAATTTCAACATCTATCAAACAAGCCAGTGGAGCAAAAGCCATAGCCATGCGGTGGTCTTCGTAAGTAGCTACATTAATTTTATTTGAAATAATTTTTTCGGATGGCTTTAACTTCCAGACTCCATTTTCAACTTCATAAAAATCCGCACCTATTTTTTTCAATTCAGTTTGCAATGCCTGGCAGCGGTCGGTTTCTTTGATGCGTAAACTTTCTAGTCCTGTAAATGTTGCCGGAATATTTTTGGCAGCGCATATTACTGCAACTGTTTGTGCAAGGTCAGGACAATCACTAAAATCGTAACTAAAAGATTTTTCACCTGAAGTTTTATTCAGGCTGATATCATTTCCATTGGCTTCGCTTGCTACACCTAATCGCTTCATCAGATCAGCAATCACTCTGTCGCCCTGCAAAGAATTATAGTCCAGGTTTTTTAAACTAAGCTTGGCGCTATTGGCTAAAGCAGCAAATGCAAACCAATAACTCGCTGCCGACCAGTCTGACTCAACCTGAAAGCTTACAGGCGCCTGATAAACTTTTGCATTTACTTCAATTGTTTGCTGATTGTAAGTCAGCTCAGCACCAAAATGCCGCATCAGCGCGGCAGTCATTTCGATATAAGGTTTACTACCCGTTTTGCCTTCAAGTTCAATGCTTAGACCTAGGGGCAAAGCAGGGGCTATCATCATCAAGGCGCTGATAAACTGGCTGCTCACATCGCTTCTTACTTTGATGTGTTTTGTTTTTTGACCCGTAAAAGATTTGATATGTAAAGGCGGGTAGCCCTCAGCATTCAGGTAGTCAATCTCAGCGCCAATGTTGCGCAAGGCATCGACTAATATTCCAATTGGCCTTTCCTGCATCCGGGCTGATCCTCTTAAAATCTTTTCCTTTCCACTTACAGCAAAGTAAGCCGTTAGAAAGCGCATGGTGGTACCGGCATCCTGGGGGTCAAGTTCCCGTTGCGGATTACCGATCAGCGATAGCATCAACTGTGTGTCCCGGGCATCAGCAAGACCTTTAAGTTCAGCGCGGTTTGCGGCCAAAGCATTGATGATAAGCGCACGATTACTCAGACTTTTAGAGGCGGGGGAAAAAAAAAATCATAGGGAGAAAAAGGAATGTGTTGTGATGGTAGAACAACATTTTTTTAAAAAAATTTAATACAAAAAAAAATATTTTTATTGATGGATAAAAA
>DAOLDI010000284.1:0-3876 GCA_035327445.1 Cyclobacteriaceae bacterium
CGGAAATCAAAGGGACCTTCAGGTATATCCTGTACCTCTCCGGTTGGAATTAACAAATCGTCAACTGCCAATATAGATACTGACTTAATCATCAATTCATGATCAAGAATATGTTCTTTTTTACCCGCTGATAAATTAAAATAACTATGATTAGTAAGACTTACTGGCGTTGATTTATCCGTTCTAGCTTTATATTGTATGCTGAGCGAGTTATCATCGCTCAAGCTAAAAATTACTTCTACAAGCAGATTTCCCGGATACCCTTCTTCCCCATCATAACTGTGGTATCTCATTAAAATACTTGCTTTATCCAACAATTCAGTTTCCCAAATCACTTTATCAAAGCCCTTGAAACCTCCGTGTAATGTATTTCCGAAATTGTTCTTGGATAAGCTGTACAACACACCATCTAATGTAAATTCAGCTTTGGCAATACGGTTGGCAAAACGGCCAATTGTTGCTCCGAAATAAGGATTTTCCGGACGCAGGTAACGCTCAGGTGAATCAAATGACAAAACAACATTTTCAAAATTACCTTCACGATCTGGGACAATAATATCCGTGATCGTGGCCCCATAATTGATTACTTTTAATACCATGCCATTGGTATTCTGTATGGCATACTGTTTAATTTCCTGCTGATCTATCATACCATACATTATACAAGTTTTGAGCTACCCTTAAAAAAGTACTGGCTGTGCAACAAGAGACGATTAAGAAAATTAAGATACGCATAGGTTAACAACTAAGTGTGAGCAGCAATTACCCTAGTAATTTAGCAAAATTTTAAAATAGTTATACTTTCCAACATCAGCTAAAATAAAAACGCTACAGGTGAAATATCCTGCAGCGTTTTTAAAACCTAAAACCTTACTAATAATTAATAATAAGTATACGTTGTTGTTTGATTACCAGACGGACTCGAAGCTATACGAGAAAGGGGTAATCCTTGTTCATTCAACTGATAAGAAATGTGGTAAGTAAAGGTATGACCATATTCTTCCACCTTATAAAAAGTTACCAGTTTATGGTGAGGATTATAGTTTGGCAAAATATTAATCATTGGTGCCACCATATTCCCTTCGGCAAATCCACCATAAATTCTGCTCGAATAAACAAACAACTGACCGTCAATAGAACTGGGCGATTGATGAATGGACTTAAACAAATTGCCATCTATAGCATACTCATAATCTATAACCGTTTGCAGTGTAAACTCTCCAGAAGGCTGCCTATAATAAAATGTTGTGCTGATTATTTTTCCCTGCGCGTTATAAAAGAACTCACTATACTCTTTGATAACACCTGAAACTTTTCTTTCAGACTTTACAATTTGACCATTACTCCAGATATAATTTGTTTGAATAGAACTGCTTTCAACCATGCTGATTAACTTACCTTCATGATCATACACAAATTCTTTAGTACCGCTGCTTAAGAAAGGCGTATTTTGTTCCCATTCAATCTTAGCAATTTGACCGTCTTCATTGTATTCGAAAGATTCTTTGTATCTATCGCCTGCCTGTATTTCAAATGATTTTAGTTTACCATCCAGCTCATCATCAATGAGTTTTAGTGCTAACTGGCTATCGCTTTCTTTCTTAACAGCACCAGTAGCAGCATTTATATTGAATAAAATGTTCTTATGGCCATTAAGCTTTTGATTGTTTACCGGGTAAATCATAAAGCTAGCATAGGTGTCACCATTGCTTACGTCCAGCATGATTTTGCCATTGCTGGCCTCAGGCATGGTGGTAAATAATTCATCATATAAAGCTGATGATTCATTGAAGTCAATTTCAATAAGGCCGCTTGCAAAAGCATGACCAGAGAAATTAATAATTACTTCTAAACCCTCTGCTTTACTCTCATTTAAACTTGCCTGAGCATTCGCAAAACTTACAATGGCCGGTAATTCATCATCCTGAATAGTTACCAATGCATTTTGGCGCTCTCCTTTCATAAATCCATCTGAAAGCTCATGAATACTAAAGGAAACCTGCTTATTTCCCTCCAGTAGTTGATTATCAATCGGATTGATCCGGAAACTCACTGAAGTAAGACCCGCTGCAACAGGTAAGCTTAACATT
The DNA here is from genome assembly GCA_035327445.1 of Cyclobacteriaceae bacterium. GTDB lineage: Bacteria > Bacteroidota > Bacteroidia > Cytophagales > Cyclobacteriaceae > DAOLDI01. The sequence goes on from DAOLDI010000284.1 coordinate 2,091, forward strand.
CCATTTTCTGTAACTGGAGTGGTTGTAAAATCATCTCCATAATCGGTTGTTACAGCAAGTGTAATTGTACCTTCAACTGCAGTTTTCTTGTTGAATACCAGGGTAATTTCATGATTAGCCAGGTTTTCAAATACCATGGTTTCTTCTTGAAAAAACTGGACCAGAACCGGACCTGCCGGTTGCGCAATTTCCTGATCATCTGAACAGGACGATATAGCCATCAGGCTAATCGCAGTAATTAGTGTTTGAAATATGTTTTTCATAATTTTAGTTTGACTTAGTCAGATACGTTTTTGTTTGGCAGAATGTTATTCTGTTTTGAATAATTATTTTTAGGCTCATAAGAATGAGTTGAAATCTCAGCTCATTAAAACCATACAATTTTTGGTGGCTAAAGTCCTAGAGCAAAATACGCCTGGCCTGATTAATATGGCGAAGGTTATGCGTTAGCAAGAATTGCATGGCATCTCCCATGTTAATTTTTATCAGGGGTGATATGGAAGTCTTTACCGACAATTTGCTCAGCCTTTTATGCCTGGCGATATGCATTAAGTCAAGAAAAGATTCCATATGTTGGATGAATTCTGCAATAACCTGATGCGACTGAGTGAAATTTTCGGGCCTATGCTTTTTTATGGCCTTATATTTCTTTCGCGTTCTGCTGTCATCCATCGATCGAATAAAATAAGCCCCCAGTAAACTATGCCTGAATACCAGATCCTCATTACTATCAGCTGCCACATTTAATACTTTTGACATAGTTGATAAATAAAATGCAGCATAAGTATTCAGGTGTTGAAAGCACTCTGCTATACTCCAGGCACCTTGAGCAGGTTTTTGAAGTAATTGCGCCTCAGACATGTTTTGAAAATCAGAGATAACGAGCTGAAGCTGTTCTTCACATTGACTTTCCAAATCGGCCAAAAATTTACTTTGCGCTATGCCTGACTTCATGATTTTTTCAATTGCTTAGCAAATAAAACTAATACGAGACCTATCATACAAAAGATACTTTCAATAATAAGCCAGTTATTTCCAAAGGCTCCCAGGCTACCTTCACTTATCCAGGTAATGATTCTTGAAAACGCATAAGAACCCCAGAATACGGACAAAAATACCAGTCCCTGCTGGGCATTGTTAAAGGCCAGGTATATCAACATCAAAAAGATGGTTATACCCACACCACCATAAATTCCCCTGATGGAGCTGATGGCATCGTTATTGGGTAATTGCACACCCACCAGATCCATTACCGATTGCGGACTGATCATAGCCATGGCGGCTACATACACTAAACTAAGGGCAGAGAAAATGATAAAGCCCTTGCTGCTTACGAGATAAATTGTTTTTGCTGTCATGATTTTTATTGGTTTTGTTATGCAGCAAAAGTGCAGGGTACAGCAATATTGATTCTTGGTAATTACCAAGATTTTCAAATACGTATGGTATTGATAAGCTTACTGAAATTCGTAGGATCTATGCCCAGGTAATTGGCCAGGTATTTATGAGGAACAAGTTTTAATACATGCGGGCTGCGTTTCAATAATTGCCTGAATTTCTCTTCAGAACTAAAGCATTGCAGTTCCACCATCCTATCCAATACACCCGAAAAAGCCAATGCCGAACCATGGTGAATAACTTCTGCAACGCGGGGGTATTTAATCATACATTGATGTAACAATTCATAGGGTGCCCGTAAAAATTTTGAGGGAGTTAAAGATTCATAGTAGAACTTAGATGCTTGTTGGGTAAGTAAGGAATTTAAAACTCCTCCAAAACTTTTTGC
>DAOLDI010000285.1:0-3854 GCA_035327445.1 Cyclobacteriaceae bacterium
ATCAGCAGCGATTTTAACTGGGACATCCGCTGCAGCGGTTTAAATCTGGATGACAAAAATCAGTACCTCTTTGAATTTTTGGTAATTGATGATGCCAACAAATGTGGTTTCTTCAAAGCAGATACCTTGCAAGTAATTGTTGATTTACTTCCGCCTGATAACGAGGCTCCGGTTTTACTGGCAAGTAACTTAAATCCGGAAACAAGTTTTAACAACAATGAAGTTATTGCCTATATCGGGCAGCCCATTACCATTGCGCTAACCGGTTCAGATGCTGATAATTTTCCTGAGCAGGACAACATCAGACTTAAACTCAAAGAAACACTTGGAGCAAGAACACCTCGCGGTTTTGTTTTCGAAGAAGTGAGCGGCAAAGGAAATGTGAGCAGTATCTTCAGTTGGGAATTTGATTGCAGTATTTTTGCGCCTGGTACTTTCGAAACCACATACACTTTTGTATTCGAGTTAAGTGATGATCGTTGCTTCAACTCAAAGGCTGATGAATTGAACTTAACTGTAGTACTCAGAGATTACGAAGAAAATAATTTTCTTATTGAGCCTCCCAACATTTTCACCCCTAATGGAGATGCTTTCAATCCTTACTTCGCGATGGAAAGAATAGATCCCACAAACAATGAAGTTATTCATGTATTGCCTCCCGATAATTGCAGGGGAAAATTTGAAGGCGTTGTGATTTTTAACAGGTGGGGAAAAGAAGTCTTCAGAAGTGCCGACAGATACTTTAGATGGTTTGGCAGCAATGAACCTCCGGGAGTTTATTACTACAGAATCTTATTTTCAGACAGAGATTACAAAGGCACCGTAACGCTGAGAGATTAAATCACAACTCAACTTTCCTGATGGCGTGATCGCGCACATAAGCCTTACCTCTGCCGGTATTGATATGTACCCACACGTCCGTCTGATTCACAATATCAAATCTTTCACCGGCAGGCACGGTACCCATTACACCGGCTGCGGCTGAAGGACCCAACATTAATACAGTTCTATCCTGCATGATGATGCCTTTTTTCCAGTTTGTTCCATAATTGATATGCAGCACCAGCAATAATGCAGGTATACACATCAACGCAAGAAAACTTAGCTGTCCGCTTTGTTTTCTTCTGAATGTAAACACATTGGCTGCCAGCAAAACAATCATAAGCGAAAGTAAAACAAGACTGATGTTTCTGCGATTGCTTTCATAAAAACCGTAGAGCAAATCATTTTCAAGCGTATCATAACCACTTAGTCTGGCGCGATCAGCAAGTTCAGTCATCTTCTGCAAGGCAAGCCGGTCTTTACTGTGCAGAAAGTAAGTGTTAAGGTAATACAGGCTTTGAGCAGAATTATCGAGGGCTTCATGTATATAAGCCATTTTCAGCAGCATGGCTTCAGAACTGTAGCCTTCAGCATAAATAGCTTCAAATATTTCCAATGATTCAGTATAGCGTTTAGCAGTAAAAAGTGAATCGGCAGTGTGTAATAAATTATCCTGCGCAAATACTACTGTGTAAGAGCCGCTTATGAACAGCAGCGAAATGATCAGGACAAATTTTAGAGACAGTCTTTGCATATATTTGGCTTCGTATTACCTTTGCGCACTCAATTAAGGAAAAGCCCTTAAAAGAGACAAACCTGAGGTAAAATCAGGGTAAGATTCCGTAGCTCAGTTGGTAGAGCAATACACTTTTAATGTATGGGTCCTGGGTTCGAGTCCCAGCGGGATCACAAAAACCTCTCAAATCGAGAGGTTTTTTTGTTTTTATTCCACACGTTTCTTGCTCCTTTCTTCCGCCATTTTTACGGCTTCGTAGGCATTAATCAAGCCTCCTGTTCTGGAAAGTTGCTTCAGCTCAGTAATATCCTGAGTACCCGGCTTAAATACCTTTACGCCATCAAACTTGCGGGTTGATTCTTTCAGTATTTCGCGCACCTCAGCCGCACTCAGATCAGGAAAATAAGACATGATTAATGCTGCCACACCTGCCGCTGCCGGACTGGCCATGCTCGTGCCATTCTGGCTTTGGTATTCATTTTCGGGTGTAGTTGAATAGATATCCACACCGGGCGCAAAAACATCTACAGAGTTTTTTCCATAGTTGGTAAATGAGGCCAGAAATTCAAGATCTGCCGACCAACTGGTGGCGCCAACCTCAAGCCAGTTGGCTGCTTCTCCTCCACCGGCATAATACCTGTTGGGAAATGAAGGACGCTCGTCATTATTGCGGCCATCATTGCCGGCTGCATGAACCAAAAGCACACCTTTTTTCTCTGCATACTTTACTGCTTTATCCACCGCATCTTTTTGTGGTGAGTATGATTTACCAAAACTCATGTTAATGATATGGGCGCCATTGTCAACCGCATAATAAATGGAGTTTGCAATATCCTTATCTCTTTCATCCCCATTGGGTACTGCGCGTATTGGCATAATCAGCACATTGTCGGCAATGCCGTCTATGCCAATGTCATTGCCCCTTTTAGCTGCGATGATTCCGGCCACGTGAGTTCCATGTTTTGAGTCTGGTCCCTTCACATCGCTGTTGCCATAGTGGCGCTCTTTAACATCCTGGTAATTATCTCCAACAATTGAACGCGGATCAAAATCAGGATTATAGCCATACTCTGTGATAACGCGGTAATGATCAACCGCTTCTTCCAGGTAATCCATATAAGCATTGAGCTCATCTAAAAAGGGCGCCATATCTTCGCCTTCTTCTACATTTTCTGAACGACGCAGCAGCAACATTTTGGCATAAAGCCCTACTTCGTCTTCACTCTCAATACCCTCAAGATCTTCTGATGTGATAATTTCTTGATCTAAATGCTCTCTGATAATTTTAAAACACTGTGAAATCTGAATTTGCACACGCCTGTATTTTTCATACTCTTGTTTGAACATGTTGTATTGCGATGCATTTTTTTCTTTCAGCTTAAAAAAGTCGTCACGAATTTTCTTCCATTGTGCAAATTCATCACGGTCTTTCTTGGCAATTTTCCTTTCGTCTGCCTGCTCAAACTTATCTCGTAGCCTTACATATTCTCGGGTAAGTTCATAAGTATCTTCATTTACATTGCCACCGGGGCCACCAATAAAATTCCAACCGTGTACATCGTCAACATATCCGTTGCCATCATCATCAATACCATTGCCGGGAATTTCTTTGGTGTTGGTCCAGATTTTATCTCTCAAATCTTCGTGTTCAATATCTACACCTGAATCAATTACCGCAACAATAACCGTTCTGCTGGGCTTGTCTTTCAATAAATTCTTATAGGCGAGTTCAACACTAAGGCCAAGCACTTTATCGGTTTCGGCATCGAGTAAAAACCAATTTTTAGGAATGGTTAAGCTGTCTGATTTATCTGATGCGGAAACCTGAACCGGTGCATACAGCAACCAGGCCAGCAGCACTATCCAGGCGAAAAGGTTATTGGGTCTTTTATTCATGAATGTTTGTTTAAATCGTCTTATTAACTGCATTATCTGTTCTGTTTAAATGAAGAAAGGCAATATATAGTTTATCGGGCTTACCTGTTTCAAATATTATTCCAGTAATTTATTTATGTGTGCCGAACTATTTTTCTGGCTTTTGGGCTTGATTGGTAATATTGATAATCCGTCTTATTTTTGCTGCCCTGCCATAAAAAGGCCGGTTAAAATGCCCAGGTGGTGAAATTGGTAGACACGCTACTTTGAGGGGGTAGTGCCGTTAGGTGTGCTGGTTCGAATCCAGTCCTGGGCACCAATTAATTGAAAAGCCCAAGTGCTGAATCCCGTTCCGATGCTTCGGAACTTCGGGAGGTAGACACGCAAAGAATAGTTAATCTATTCTTTGGGCATTTGTTCT
>DAOLDI010000286.1:0-3836 GCA_035327445.1 Cyclobacteriaceae bacterium
CTGCAAGCCATAGACTTAGACAACGTGAGGTTTGTTGGCTATGCTTTTCAGATTGAAATGAAATTTTTAACCTGGAAATACGGATTTAAAATTTCTGAAGTGCCCATCATATTTACTGATCGCACCAGAGGAGCATCAAAACTTTCGGCAGGCATTTTCAAAGAAGCCTTTATTGGCGTAGTACAGATGAAGATGCAGTCTTATTTCAGAAAATATATTCCGGCTAATCAAAACGCATTGCCCTGATGGGCGATATGCCCGAAATCAGCAAGGTGGGAATCAGCAATACCAAAGTTACAATGGTAAAAGTGAGTATGTTGAGTAAAATCACAGCTTCCCAGTTCCAGTCAATGGGTACATAACTCATGTAATAATCAGTTGGATTTAATTTGATCCACTGAAATTTGTACTGCAAAAAACACAAGCCCAGGCCAAGAGTATTGCCAAATAATAAACCGCGCGCAATCAGGCGCATGCCGCTGAAGGCAAAAATGCCTCTGATCAAACTGTCTTTTGAACCAAGCGCTTTGAGTAAACCCACCATTTGCGTTCTTTCCATTACCAGTATGATGATGATGGAAACCATGTTGATGCAAACCACAATTAAGATGACGGCCAATAAAATATTTACCTGCCGGCTAATCAATTCGAGCCATTCAAATACTTGCTGATATTTATCGGCTACACGGGTTACATACAAATCATAATCTAGCGCAGCGCTTAAATAGAAAGCAGACTCCATCGATTCATTCGGATTTTTGATGAACACTTCCAGTCCGCCTGCAATACTATCCGCCCATTGATTTAGTCTTTGAATCAGGCGTATATCGCCAAGAATAATTTTGCTGTCGAAGTATTCTGAAAGATTCGTTTCATAAATACCGCTGATGTTGAGCCTGCGCACGCGCGGAGGATTCTGAAAAAAATGTACGATAATATCATCACCTCTTTCCAGTCTCAGTTTATCGGCAATGATTTTACTGATCACCACTTCGTTTGAATAACTGGAATCCGGAAATTGAATAAATCTACCTTCCAGCATGTTTTCACTAAAGCCGGTGCTATCGAAGCGCATGCCAATACCTTTGAAGATGATGCCCATCAGTTCTTCATCTGTTTTAATTAAGCCAGCCTTGTGCGAATACTCCTGCACATGGGTAATAAAAGGAAGTTCTTCAGGATTGGTAAACACCGGAATGTTATAATAAAAAGGCTGCTCTTCTATGGCATTACTCATGGTGTATTTGCTCACCAGCAAATGCGCACTGAAAGCATAGATTTTATTTTTCACGGTGTTCTGAAATCCCGTGAGGATCATAAAGGCCACCAGGGCTGCGGCCAAACCAATGCTGATGCTGGCAACAGCAATTTTGTGCGCAGTAGATGAAAAGCCACCGGCATCTTGTTTGAGTATGCGTTTCGATATAAAATAAGAGAGCTTCAGGATTATGCTTATTTTTGGCAATATGATGCACAAAATTATTTTTTCCCGCTTTCCTGCTGTCTTTCTGCTGATTTTTTTCTCTGCCTGCCAGGCACAACCGCAGCAAATTCAAAGTTCAAACAGTTTAAGATTGGGTGCAGAGCGCATGGAGTATTATTTACCCATTTTACAGGGAAAAAAAGTAGGCCTGGTGGTGAATCACACTTCCAGCATCAAACAAACTCATTTACTGGATACTTTATTGAGCAGGGGTGTAGAGGTAGTCAAAATATTTTCGCCCGAACATGGCTTCAGGGGAACTGCCGATGCAGGAGAAAAAGTTGATGACAGCAAAGATGCTAAAACAGGCTTGCCCATTATCTCTTTGTATGGCAACAACCGTAAACCTACTGCTGATCAGCTCTCAGGTATTGATGTAATGATTTTTGATATACAGGATGTGGGTGTAAGATTCTATACCTACATCAGTACCTTGCATTATGTGATGGAAGCATGCGCTGCACAAAATATCAGCGTCATGGTTTTTGACAGGCCCAATCCCAATGGTAGTTATGTAGATGGCCCCATCATGCAGGCAGAACATTATTCCTTTGTGGGCATGCATCCCATACCCATTGTGCACGGACTTACTGTGGCAGAACTGGCCAACATGATTAATGAAGAAGGCTGGTTGAAAGATAAGCTGAAATGCAAACTGCAACTTGTGCTCATGGAAAACTGGCAACATGCTGACAGGTATGATTTACCTGTTTGGCCATCGCCCAATCTCAACAGCAATCATGCTGTGGCTTTGTATCCTTCTATCTGTTTATTTGAAGGTACGGTAATTAGTGTAGGCCGTGGTACGCAAATCCCTTTCCAGGTAATTGGTCATCCTGATTTGAAAAATATGCCATTCAGTTTTACTCCGGTAAGTATTGAAGGCATGTCGAAAAATCCACCGCATGAAAATAAAGTTTGTTATGGCATAGACCTAAGCAAGCAGCCCACAAGCTATGCCTTTCAACTGCGCTACCTTTTAGACATATATAAGCAGTTTGAAAATAAGGATGCTTTCTTCAATAATTATTTTGAAAAACTGGCAGGCAGCTCTGACTTGAGAAAGCAAATAAAAGAAGGTTGGGATGAAGCCCGCATTCGTGCCAGCTGGCATGCAGAACTTGATCAATACAAAAGCTTACGCAACAAATACCTGCTGTATCCTTGAACAAGAACTTTTCCATGCCTCATGCCGCCTTTTGGTTTGCCCTTGCGGGTGTTACCTTATTTGTATCAGCAGCTATACTCGGAGCTTTACAATTTGAATCCTACAGTCATGTTAAGCAGTATATCAGTGAGAGTTATGCTGTTGATGCCCCTTATGGAGAACTAATCCGGTTTTTAGCTTACCTGCCTGCCGGATTTTCTCTTTGCATTTTTGCTTTTGTGGCCATCAATTACTTGCCACCATCAAAGCCTGCCAAAGCTGCGCTGAGTGTGTATGCCATTTTCTATGGACTAGCTACTGCGCTTATTGCATTTTTTCCATGTGATGCCGGCTGTAACCGGGAATGGATCAACCCGAGTAATGCACAAATCATGCACAACCTCATAGGTTTTAGTACTTATGTTTTTGTGCCACCTGCTATTGTTGTTTTTGCATTTGCTTCAAAACCCTGGCCGCATGCAAAATATTTATCGGCTTTTTCTTTTCTCGCGGGCTTAATGGCTGTTATCATGCTTGGCATACTTTTTAAAAACCCGGGTGGTGATTACATCGGTTTGATACAGCGTATTATTGAAACATGTATTTTAAGCTGGAGCATCATAGTGGCTGTTTATGTAAAACAACATGGGCATGACTAAGGCAGAAAAAGTAAAAGACATTCTTAAGCTACTTGATCAATATGTACCTGAGGTGCCGGTACCACTGCACCATAAAGATGCATACACCTTGTTGATTGCCGTATTACTTTCTGCTCAATGTACCGATGAACGCGTAAACCAGGTAACACCACATCTCTTCAAACGTGCAGATAATCCGTATGACATGATGAAACTTTCTGTAGAGGAAATCAGGGAGATCATCAAACCCTGCGGTCTCTCGCCCATGAAATCAAAAGGCATTGCAGGTTTATCAAAAATTATTGTGGAAAAGCATGCAGGCCAGGTACCTCAAACATTTGAAGAACTTGAAGCGCTTCCTGCGGTAGGACATAAAACTGCATCGGTTGTGATGACCCAGGCATTCGGGCATCCGGCCTTTCCGGTTGATACGCACATCCATCGCCTCGCTTACCGTTGGGGCTTAAGTAATGGAAAAAGTGTTGAGCAAACAGAGAGAGATCTCAAACGCCTGATACCGCAAGCAAAATGGGGCAAGGTTCATTTACAGATTATTTATTTTGGGCGT
>DAOLDI010000287.1:0-3831 GCA_035327445.1 Cyclobacteriaceae bacterium
GTTTAATGTCATTCATTTTGATGCTGATGTTACCCGATGCAGAAATGTAAGCATCGTGAATTCCGTCAAAAGCTTTGAATGAAGTTTGACTTTGTGCAAGTCCTAATCTGCCGGCCATTTCAACCGCTGCGCGACTTCCATTTCCGCATAAGCTCTGGGTGCCATCAGGATTAAAAAAGATCATTTCAAAATCAGCTTTATCATGTGGCTCAATTAAAATAAGGCCGTCAGCTCCAACACCAAATTTTCTGTCGCAAAGCAACTGAATTTGAGCTGCAGTAAGTTGATGCTTAGCTTCACGATTATCAATTACAATGAAATCGTTACCTGTTGCCTGATATTTTGTAAACGTTATGCGCACTTATTTTTTCTTGAGTTCTTCAACGAAAGATTTAAACGTAGTGTTGTCGGGCTCAAGCTTTAAAGCTTGTTCTGCATCACGCAAGGCTTCGGGTTTCATATTTACCAGGTGATAAGAGCGTGCCCGCCAATAATAAGCAAGTGCATGGTTAGCCATCTGCTTAATGGCTGAGGTGTAATACGGAATTGCCTTGCTATAATCTTCTAAAGAATAGTAGGTGTTAGCCAACATATAGTGTGCTTCTGCATATTCGGGCTTTAACTCAATAGTTTGCTCGAAATCAATTAAGGCATCATCAAAATCCCGAATGGCGTAATAAGCAAGACCTCTGAAATAATATACATCAGCATAGCTTGGAGAAAGATTAATTGTTTGCGTGTAATCTTCAATTGCCGCCTGATGTTTTTCACCTAAATAATAACAGTAACCCCTCCAATAATAGGCGTTTACATAGTTGCGATCGTACCTGATGGCAAGTGAAAAATCTGGAATAGCCTGGTTATATCTTTCTAATTTGTATTTGGCAAGTCCGCGATAATAATAGGCTTGTGCTTCGCCCGGACTTAATTCCAGGGCACGATTATAATCTGCGATAGATTCATTGTATTGTTCTAATGCATATTTAGCGTGGCCCCGCCAAAGCATGGCATTGTAATAAGAGGGATCAATTTCAATTGATTTGGTATAAAACCTGATGGCCTCATTATATTCATAATTGTCATATTTGTCATTACCAAGTGAATAGTAATTCTCAGCTTCATCAAGATTATAAGTATCAGTATTACCTATGTTATTTCCAGTGTTAGTAATTGCAGCAGGCTTATTGACAAAATAGAAATCTCCTCCGGTAAGCGAGGTTGTTTCCCAGGGTACTTGTGCGCCAAATGATTTTTCAGTCACTTCAGTCCTAACTCTTTTAAAAACCTGCTCAATGTTCAGACTGGATTCTTTCAGGTACTTAAGCAATACACTGGTGTATAATCCATTTGAGCCTTCACCATCTGAAGCCACTCTTCCCGGTGCAGTTGCATAAGCTATTAATGTTCCTGTCGGGGCATTCATCATGGCAAGTCCGCTGCCCTGGCCACTTCGGTTCCAGCTGCGCTCAAAGGGGTTGTTGCGGCAGGCGTCCATAATCAGAATATTTACTTTGGTTGAGGCAGCCTCCATAAATGCCAATACCCTGTCGGCAGAGACACAATCAAACTCTACTTGTTCGGCTGCTTGTAAATCTGCTTCTATAGGAATCATGTAATTGCTGCCCTTATGCTGAATACCGTGGCCTGCGTAATAAAATAAGCCAACATCATGGCCTTTCAGTTTAACACCAAAATCATTGATTGATTTTTTCATTTGATTTTGTGTGATGTTTTCGTGCAATAAAACTTCAAAGCCGGCAGATTGTAATGATTTTGCTATCGCGCGCGCATCATTAGTAGGATTTTTAAGTTCTCCGCCATGTTGATAGGCCGAATTGCCAATCACTAAGGCTAAACGCTTTTGTTCTGTCTGCCCAAAGAGCAGCGTGGGGAACAAAAGCATATATAGAAAGAAGGCTTTCAAGGGTATAGAATAAAAGATTATTCCTCCCAATTTATGATTTATCTGAATTATTCTAAAGCAGAACTACTTTACCTCTTCGTAGTCTATGTACTCACCACCTTTAAAATCGCGTTTGTTATCGCCTTTTGAAGGATTATAGTCAACTTTAACATTGCCGCCCGCTGGGTTTTGTGAAGCTGATTTTTGATAGCTTGTGTGCGTTGTTGTGCCTCCTGCTAAACGGAAAAGGAAGCCGCCAATTCTGATGGCGATAAATATTATTAAAGACAGTATTAAGAGTAATTTCAGCATGAATTTTCTTTGTCTTTAGTAAAACTTAAACATGGCCTTAAAGGTTTCAGCCATTTACCGGCTTAGGTACAGGTTTCTTTCATTGTAAATGTTGAGGAAGTAATCATCCATCAAATCATCAATGAAATAAATGGCCTCACCAGTTGATTTCATCTCAGGGCCAAGCTCTTTATTTACATCAGGAAATTTATTGAAAGAGAACACAGGCTCTTTAATGGCGTAACCTTTTTTTGTAGGTCTGAATTTGAAATCTTTAATCTTCTTTTCGCCCAGCATAACCTTAGTTGCATAATTTACATAAGGCTCATCATAGGCTTTACAAATAAATGGCACTGTGCGAGATGCACGCGGGTTGGCTTCAATTACATATACCTTATCATTTTTGATGGCAAACTGTATATTGATTAAACCTTTTACTTCTAATGCCTGTGCAATCTTTTCGGTATAATGTTCCATTTGTTTCACAATGAAATCACCGAGGTTGTAAGGGGGCAGCACAGCGTATGAATCACCCGAGTGAATGCCGGCAGGTTCTATGTGTTGCATGATGCCAATGATGTACACATTTTTTCCATCACTAATGGCATCTGCTTCTGCTTCTATGGCGCCATCTAAAAAATGGTCGAGCAATACTTTATTGTCAGGCAAATGTTTCCAGATATCAATGATGTGATTTTCAAGTTCAGTTTCATTAATCACAATCTTCATGCTTTGTCCGCCTAACACATACGAAGGACGAACCAATAGCGGGAAGCCAATTTGTTTGCTGGTTTCAAGGGCTTCATCAGGATCAGTAGCAACACCAAACTCAGGGTATGGAATACCTTGTTCTTTCAATAGTGTTGAGAACCTGCCGCGGTCTTCGGCTAAATCGAGAGAATTGAAAGAAGTTCCGATTATTTTGATGCCGTACTTATCAAGCTTCTCAGCAAGCTTTAAAGCGGTTTGTCCGCCCAACTGCACAATTACACCTTCAGGCTTTTCGTGCAGAATAATATCGTAAATATGTTCCCAGAAAACAGGTTCAAAATAGAGCTTATCTGAAATATCAAAATCTGTTGATACGGTTTCAGGATTACAATTGATCATGATGGTTTCATAGCCGCACTCTTTTGCGGCCAGCACACCGTGCACACATGAATAATCAAACTCAATTCCTTGCCCAATTCTGTTTGGTCCTGAGCCCAGTACAATCACTTTCTTTTTATCTGTAGCAATTGATTCGTTCTCTGTATCAAAAGTTGAATAGTAGTAAGGTGTTTTGGCTTCAAATTCTGCAGCGCAGGTATCAACTAATTTATATACTCGCTTAATGCCTAGCTCGTGTCTCTTATTAAAGACCTGACTTTCCAGGCAGCGCAAAAGGTGGGCAATCTGTCTGTCGGCATAGCCTTTTTCTTTTGCAGTTCTCAGCAGTGCTGCAGGAATAGATTCAAGCGTATGTTTTTCGATTTCTGTTTCGAGCAGAATTAATTCTTCAATCTGCTCTAAAAACCATTTATCAATTTTGGTAAGATGTTGAATGGTTTTCAAGGGAATGCCAATTTTCATGGCATCGTAAATATGAAATAACCTGTTCCAACTTGGGTTGGCCAGGCTTCGCATCAATTCTGTCT
>DAOLDI010000288.1:0-3829 GCA_035327445.1 Cyclobacteriaceae bacterium
GCTGCTTTGGTGTTGGCTGATTTTTATCTGAGAAATCAAACAAGCAAATTATAAAATAGTCGTAGCAGCATCCTGCTAAGGGACCCTGCGTTCAATGCATCTCTTTTCTTGTAAAGTGATTGCTGGTATGTAATTGCAATGTTTACAATTGCTGTGATAAAATAAATGAAGCTCATTCTGTTCAAATCTTTTATTTTTAGCGCATGATCCTGAAAAAACTCCCGCTCTATGCTAAAATTTTAATTGGAATGGCTATCGGCCTCGTTTGGGGTCTCAGCGCTGCACCGCTGGGCATACTTGAATTTACCAATAACTGGATCAAGCCCTTCGGGCAAATCTTCATCAACTCATTAAAGCTCATTGCCGTGCCGCTGGTGTTTGTATCACTTATTGATGGCGTTTCCAATCTCACCGACATCAGTAAACTTTCACGCATAGGAGGCAAGACTATTCTCTTGTACATCTCTACAACTGTGATTGCCGTTACGCTGGGTCTTGGTTTGGTGAACATGATCAACCCGGGGAAGTTTCTATCTGAAGAAAGAAGAGAATCTTTAGGCGAAATGTATGCTTCTGATCTGAGTCAAAGCCTGGAGAAAGCGCATGACAAAAAAGACGAAGGCCCGCTGCAATTATTGGTCGATATCATTCCTGATAATTTATTCAACGCACTCAGCGCCAACACCAATATGTTGCAGATTATCTTCTTTGCTATTCTGCTGGGCATAGCCATGATCATGTTGCCTAAAGAAAAAGTAGCTCCGGTAAAAAATTTCTTTGACGGACTCACGGGTATTATTCTAAAAATAGTTGACATCATCATGTACTTCGCACCGGTGGGTGTGTTTGCTTTACTGGCCAGTTTAAATATTGATCTCAACCTGATTACCGCTTTGAGTATGTACAGTTTAAATGTTGTGCTTGGATTGGCCCTGATGATCTTTGTTACCTACCCGCTTATTTTAAAAGGATTTACAAAACTCAATTACCTGAAATTTATCAAAGGAATTTTTCCAGCTCAGTTACTTGCCTTTTCCACCAGTTCAAGCGCTGCCACCTTACCGGTAACTATGGATTGTGTGGAAAAAAAATTAGGCGTATCGGAAGAAGTCTCCAGTTTTGTTTTACCCTTAGGCGCTACCATCAATATGGATGGCACCAGCATACACCAGGGCGTATCTGCAGTTTTTATTGCCCAGGCATTCGGTATTGATTTAACACTTGGCCAGCAACTCACTATTTTATTAACCGCAGTACTTGCATCCATCGGCTCAGCCGCAGTACCCGGAGCAGGTATCATTATGCTCATTATAGTTTTAGAAGCAGTTGGACTTGATCCTGCCGGACTTGCACTGATACTCGCAGTTGATCGTCCGCTTGACATGATGCGCACCGTGGTGAACGTTACTGGCGACAGCACAGTGGCTGCGGTAGTAGCAAGTACCGAGGGTGAGTTGGGAGATGTAGCTACGTGACTAACTGTTCCTTTATATATTTCATTTTTTGAAATAATGTTTCTACTTTAGAAACTAAATTTCTTAAATGGTCGTTATTTCAAAAACCATTCTTAATGAATTCTGTAAAAAACACAGCGATGCTATTGAACCTATTAATGAATGGTGGAGAAAAACAAAAGATGCAAATTGGGCGAACCTTAACGATTTAAAGCAAGATTTTAATTCTGTTGATTATGTGGGTAATAGCCACTTTGTATTCAATATAAAGGGCAATAAGTACAGACTTGTAGTTATGATATTTTTCGACATAAGAACTATTTACATCAGGTTTATTGGAACGCACAAAGCATATGACAAAATAGATTGTAAGACGATTTAAAAATTGATATGATCAGCAAAATCAGAACAGAGAAAGAATATAAACTTGTATCAAAAACCATTGAAGAGCTTTTAAATAAAGCTACCAGAGCGGGAGGTTTTCATAAATTAACTGCAAACGAAGCCGATATGCTGGAACAGCTATCAGCATTAGCAGAAAATTATGAAGACAATGTTCTTAAATTAATGCCTATACAACCTAAAAGTCTTCAGGAAGCTGTGGAGTTTAAAATGCATGAGCGCAAATGGACGCAGGCACAACTTGCTAAAAACCTTGGAATAGGAGCGCCTAAACTTTCACAAATATTATCCGGTAAACGTGAGCCTGATCTAAAGTTTCTTAAGGCTGTTCACAAAAAGCTAAAAATTGATGCCGATTTTATTTTAAGTCATGTCTAATTAAAAGTCATGCTAACCTTTGATTAATGACACAACTGCCTCCATTCAAATAATACCACCCCACTTCTGTTCCATTTCAGAACCAAAGCCATAAATTGCGCGGCTATACTTGTTGAAATATGAGAAAATTACCCCTGCACACCCAAATACTTATCGGTATGTTATTGGGTGTGGTACTCGGTCTGGGGGCCTTGTTCTTCGGCTTCGGATCGCTGGTTATTAACTGGATCAAACCTTTCGGTACCATTTTCATCAATCTGCTCAAGCTGGTTGCTATTCCTCTTATTATTGTTTCCCTCATCAGTGGTATTTCCAACCTCAAAGACATCAGCCGGCTTTCACGCATCGGGGGTAAAACCATTGGCTTATATTTATTCACTACAGTATTGGCCATTGTAGTTGGCTTATCATTGGTCAATATGGCCAAGCCCGGCAATTATCTTTCTAAAGAAAAACAACTGGAACTAGCCGATAAATATGCCCAAGATGCGAACCTGAAAGTAAGCGATGCACAAAAACTCAAAGATGCCGGACCGCTACAGGTTATTGTAGATATCGTTCCTGATAATTTTTTCTTTGCGGCCAGTAATAACCGCAACATGTTGCAGATTATTTTCTTCTCTATTCTTTTTGGCGTTGCGATGATACTGAGTCCGACAGATAAAAGCATGCCGGTAAAAAATTTCTTTGATAGCACCAATGAAGTCATCTTACAGGTCGTGGGTATTGTGATGCGCTTTGCACCCATTGGTGTGCTGGCATTGCTGGCGGCATTGATTATAGATGTGGCCGGAGATGACCCGGCCAATGCATTAGAACTTTTCCAGGCCTTGGGTGTGTATGCCATCACTGTATTGGTAGCGCTTGCGCTCATGATCTTTGTCTTTTATCCTTTCTTCCTGCGCTTGTTTGTGCGCATAGGATACCTGCAATTTTTCAAAGCCATTTTACCTGCGCAACTCACTGCATTTACTACCAGTTCCAGCGCAGCAACCTTGCCTGTAACCAAAGAATGTGTTGAAAAAAACCTGGGTGTAAAAGAAGAAGTATCCAGTTTTGTTTTGCCGCTTGGGGCAACCATCAATATGGACGGCACCAGCATTCACCAGGCCATTTCAGCCGTTTTTATCGCACAGGCCTTTGGGCATGACCTTACCCTTGTTGATCAATTGCTCATTGTGCTTACAGCAACACTTTCATCTATCGGGGCAGCCGCTGTACCCAGTGCAGGTCTAATTACGCTGGTTATTGTGCTTGGCGCGATTGGCGTAGAGCCTGAAGGACTTGCCCTGATTATTGCCATTGACCGGCCGCTGGATATGTGCCGTACCATTGTTAATATTACAGGCGATGCCGTGGTGGCCAGTATTGTGGGCAAAACCGAAAATGCCATTGAAGTACCGGCACAAACGAACTAATCAAAAAATACCTTGTTTCTATTACTGAATTAACGCTTAATAATCATGATCCAAGCTTCAAAAAAGAACATTCACATATACCTGGAGAGCAATCCTAATCCGAACTCATTAAAATTTGTGGTAAATGAAATGCTGGTGCCTGAAGGTCAGAGTTATGATTTTCCTGATCAGGAAAGC
>DAOLDI010000289.1:0-3825 GCA_035327445.1 Cyclobacteriaceae bacterium
GCTGCAGCACTCTAGTGAAGTTGCCAATTTATGAGCCATAATGGGTGCAGAACTTGGCCTTAACGTTAAACAAGCTAAACGCGCAGGCTTGTTACATGATATTGGAAAAGTTTGGCCAGAGGAACTTGAAAAACCTCACGCAATTGTGGGTATGGAACTGGCACAGAAATACAAAGAACATCCTTCTATTTGCAATGCCATAGGTGCACACCATGATGAGATAGAAATGACAAGCATAATTTCTCCTATTGTGCAGGCTTGCGATGCAATTTCGGGCGCAAGACCAGGCGCAAGACGCGAAGTAATGGAACAATACATCAAACGCTTAAAAGACCTTGAACAATTGGGCTTGAGCTTTGAGGGTGTTGAGAAGTGCTATGCTATACAGGCTGGCAGAGAGCTGCGTGTTATTGTTGATGCTGAGAAGGCAAGTGATGATCGTGCCTCTCAGCTATCATTTGATATCTCTCAAAAAATTGAGCGCGATATGCAGTATCCTGGTCAAGTAAAAGTTACTGTAATCAGAGAAATGCGAAGCGTGGCTTACGCAAAATAAATTAATGGAAATACATCACGAAGAGTTTAACAGTAAGGGCGCCTTCTTTTTGGAAGATAAAGGGGCGCGCCTTGCTGAAATGACCTACTCAAAAGCAGGAGAAGATAAAATCATTATCGATCACACCGAGGTTGATGCCTCATTAAAAGGACAAGGAGTAGGTAAAAAACTATTAGATAAAGCAGTAAATTTCGCCAGACAAAATCAGTTGAAAATTATTCCGCTTTGCCCTTTTGCTAAGGCACTAATGCATAAAGACCCATCATTTCATGACGTGCTTATTTGAGTAGCCTAACAAACTCATTAAGCTCAAACTTGATATCGTCCTCTCCTACTTCATCGTAAGGATCTTCCAGGTGATCCTGAATATTATCAAGACTTACAAGAATAAAACTATACATAATTGGCATGATATAACCCAGCCATATAGAGGAGTACTCTTCCATGGCAAAACCAAAGTATGGTCCATAAATGATAGGAAATGCATATATAAATCCCTTGCTGTACGCCCTTAAAGTAACCGGTGTGCGGTAGCGGTGTACAAATTTCATATTATCAAAAGCAATCATCATTTTACTCACGTACTGACTTACACGAGATACTTCTCCACTTTGCAAACCGTAATTACGCATCTCTTGTGTATAACCTGAAAGTTTAGAAAATAAATCAAAAATATATTGCTGCTTTTCTCTTACCACATCCACATCACGGGTTTTTAGCAGTAACCGAACTTCATTCAAAATTTCTGAGAGCAGATCTTTGGTTTTTTCAGGCATATTATGGTCTGTCTTATCAATCCAATCGCGCATGGCGTAGTATATAGCAATGGCATGCCCGCGTAAATCAGCATAGTGCTTTAATGCATTTTCGCGCCTTTTATAGGCAGTATCGATAGAGAATACAACCGGAAATACAATGGCAACGCTAACAAGGATCAAGGGAAAATCAGCAACCAATTGGTATTTATGACACACATAAGTTGATGCTAGCGCAATAACAGTAACAATGATAGTTTTATAGTTGATAATTAGTACAATACTTTTAAGTATTCTCATAATGATTGCGTATTTGAAAGCCAGTAATTCACGAAAATATGAAATATTAAGAAATTGTTAACAGCTTTAAACAAATACTTGCTGATGTGCCATTTGAATAATAGCTTTATATAAGCACACCATCAAAAACAATATCATATGGATAAAAAGTGTTTAGAATGTGGCACAAAACTGCAAGGGAGGTTAGACAAAAAATTTTGTTCTGATCAGTGCAGGAGCGCCTATAATAATAGGCTAAACAGTGAGTCTACCAAACTGGTTAGAAATATTGACCATGCTCTTAAGAGAAACAGAAGAATTCTAAAAGAGCTAAATCCAAATGGGAAAACGAAAGTGCATAGAGACAAACTAAGTAAAATGGGATTTGACTTTAACTACTTTACTAGTATTTACACAACAAAAGAGGGTGCATTGTATAAGTATTGTTATGAACAGGGGTATCTGGAAGTAGAAAAAGATTATTACTTACTGGTAATCAAAAAGTAATAGTTCAGCCATCCGCTTAAATAATTACTTTTTAAAACCTAAATTCAACATCCTAACTTTCTGAACTGAATTCATATTCTAACACACTCTTATGCGTACCATTTCATTTTTATTGTTGCTCTTAATTACCATTGTTTCTTGTAATCAACAGGCCGAACAAGCTCAAACAGGAAATCAAAGTATCAATAATCCCTTCTCTGGCCCAAGCCCATGGCCACAGATCAGGAATAAAAGAATAGCCGAATTATTACCCAATGCCATGCAAGCAGCCGGTGTAGATGCCTGGTTGATACTTTGTCGGGAAAATAATAACGATCCTATTGCACATCATATTGGAGGCGAAAATGCCGGTGGTACCGCTGCCTTTATTTTCATCAATAGTCCAAACGGTTTTAAGTCAATAGTATTTTCTCCAATAGGCGAGGCAACTGCATTAAGGGATTTAAAAATTCATGACGAAGTGGTCAGTGTAACAAGAGGATCAAGCGCTGTTGAACAGGCAGCTGACTTTATCAAAAAAGAAAATGTTATGACGCTCGCCATTAACAGTTCTGACAATAATGAGTTAGCAGATGGATTGAGCTATACACAAAGGCTGATACTGGAAAAGGCACTGGGCAAGAACGTACCTGTACTTAAGAGTGCCGATGAGCTGATCTATGAATGGCTCTCTGTTAAACTTCCTGAAGAAGTGGAGATAATGCGCCAGGCAGCTCAACTTACTGCCGACTGGCAAATTGAAGCATACAAGCAAGTAATTCCAGGTAAAACTACTGATGCAGATATAGCCCGGTTTCTTAAAGCCAAAATGGCTGCATATGGTGTTGAAGATGCCTGGGCACCTGATCAAAATCCAAATGTGAACTCCGGGCCAGACAGAGGTCATTCACATGCAACAGATAAAATAATAATGCCAGGCGATGTGATTCAAATTGATTTTGGCATTAAAGTATTTGGTATGTGGGTAACAGATATTCAAAGTTTTGCCTATGTACTTCATGAAAATGAAACACAAGCGCCTGAACATATACAACGCTATTGGGAAAATAGTAAACAAGGAAGCCGCATAGCATTGGCTGCCATGAAGCCTGGTGTAAGCGGATATGAAGTTGATAAAGCACAGCGCGATTTTATGAAGCAACAAGGTTCACTGCCTGTAATGTGGAGCACGGGGCATCCGGTGGGTTATGTTGCGCATGATGTGGGACCCTCGCTCGGTGGTGCGCAAGAAGGAAGAAGCCCATCTGCAGCAAATTTAAAACCATTGAAAAAGGGACAAACATTTGCATTCGATGGCTTCTTTGCCTGGAAAATTGAAAACGGAGAAAAAACCATGTCGGTTGAAGAAATGGCAGTGGTTACAGAAGATGGAGCAACATATTTAATACCACCACAGGAAGATTTGATTTTAATTAGTAAGCCCAGGTAAATCAAAAGCTCAACAGCTGAAGCTTACGTTCATCTGCATTATATACCGTGTAAGCTCCGGTTGATTCTGAAAAAATAATTGCCGGAGTAAAGCTGCTTTCAATTGGCTGTTGATTGATAAGGCTACCAGATTGATCATAGATATAGCTAAATTCCTGCTCCCTGTCAGTAACTGTGTAAATTTTTCTGCCAGAACCAAAATCAAAATACTGAATTTCTAATGTTGAACTGCTGATGTAATCTTTTTGAAATAATTCATTTCCTGCGGCATCAAGTAAAGCAATTCTTCCGCCCTCTTGT
>DAOLDI010000290.1:0-3808 GCA_035327445.1 Cyclobacteriaceae bacterium
TTGAGCAAGTAACCTGGCTGTTACTTCGCCAATACCTGATGTAGCACCGGTAATAAGTACAGTTTGCTTAGACATGTTTATTGAAAAAGAAAATAAATGCTCACATTATGTGTGTTCACCCGCTCTAAAGCGCGGCTGTAAATATTGTCACGCTCGCCTAAAATATTAGCCACACCTCTTGAGTACCTGATCTCAGGAGAAAACTTAAACAAGGGATAATAAAAATCGAAACCCATACCGGCTTCTAAAGAAAAGTTTCCTCTGCGAATATTGATTTCATCTGTTACTGACTCCAGGCTTGCTTTGCCCGATGCTTCAAAAGAAGGTTTAACACCACCTACCATGTACATGCGTATGTTGCCCCTGCGCATGGATTTATATTTTAACACCAAGGGAAACTCCACCATAGCAGTTTCAATCAACTGGCTTTGTACGCTTTCATCAATAAACTGGTAATTCAATTTATGTTCATAAAAAGCAACTTTAGGGAGCAAGCGCAAATCAGTAAACTCGTTTAACCTTCTGTTTACAATAAAACCCAAAGAAAAGCCGGCTGTCCAGGGCGGCATAATGGCATGCATGTCGTCATACAACACATCGTTCACAAAATCTTCTGAATACTTTAGCTGGTAAGCAGTAGTGTGTATGCCAATCAGAAATCCGAAAGTGTATTTACGGTTATCATAATTTGGATTATTCTCTCTTGCCCAGTTATTAAAAAACTGTGCATGCGTGCCAGCCTTTGCTGCCAGCAGCAATACAAGAAGCAAAATTACTTTTCTGCTGTGTAAATTGAGCTTATTCCAAAAGTGAGGGGCTTGCATGTAGCGTTTTTATATCCGCTTGTTTCAAGTATGGTTGTAAATTTTTTTCCTTCAGGAAAAGCATCTACCGACTCAGGTAAATAGGTGTAAGCCGATTTATCACTTGAAACAAGTCTGCCAATTTTAGGTAAAATGAATTTAAAATAAAAGTTATAAATCTGCTTAAAAGGAAAAGTAAGTGGCTTAGAAAACTCCAGAATCACTACCCTACCCCCCGGCCTGAGCACTCTGTGCATTTCTACCAGACCTTTTTCAAGGTTTTCAAAATTGCGTACACCAAAAGCAACGATGATGGCATCAAATTTATTTTCTTCGAAAGGCATATTTTCTGAGTCGCCACTCATTAAAGTAATGCGATTATCGAGCTTGCGCTTAATCAGTTTTTTTCTGCCCATATCCAGCATGCCTTCAGAAATATCAATACCAATAACTTGCTCTGGGTTTAACTTAAGGGCAGCAATGGCAAAATCTCCGGTGCCTGTGGCAACATCCAGCATAATTTTGGGTTGCAAATCCTGCAACATGCGAATGGCTTTTTTTCTCCAGCGCACATCAATGCCCAGGCTTAAAAAATGATTGAGGAAATCATACCGGTGGCTGATGTTGTTAAACATGGTGGCCACCTGTGTTTTTTTACTCTCTTTGGCTTCTTTATAGGGTACTACTGTCATGATGTATTTTAACAAGCGCGAAGGTAAAGGGTTTACTATAAAAACCTGTGTAGTTTAAGAAACCTTAGAGGCTTTTATTTATTAATTCTCTAATACTTTAAACTCAACCCTGCGGTTTAGTTCACGGCCTTCTTCTTCGTCATCATTGCTGGCCAGGGGTTTTTCTGAGCCAAAACCCGCAGTGCTTATTCTTCTGGCATCAACACCCTTAGATACCAGGAATGTCTTTACAGTATTAGCTCTGCGTAAGGAAAGGTTTTTATTATACGTTTTATTGCCAATGTTATCCGTATGGCCTGATATCTCCACTTTCATGGCCGTGTTTTGTTTCATCATGCGCTCCAGTTTATTCAGCTCATTTAAGGAGGCCTCTTTTAATGTTGCCTTATCAAAATCAAAATAGATGTTTCTCAACACGGTGCTGTAACCTGTGCTGAGTTTGCGCATGGTAATGTTGCGGTCAACAGATTGCTCTTTATCACTTGCACCAGCCAAGGCAATGGTTTGGTTTTGAAACATGTAGCCTTCCTGCTCTATTGATAATCGATAATCTGCACGGCTCTCGCTTCTGATGCTGAACTGATATTTACCGCTGCTAGTTCTTTGTAATGGCATCAGTACATTACCGGGTAATTGTTCTAATTTGATTTTTACATCAAGCGGATTATTGTTTTCATCAACAACACTTACTAAAAGCTGTAATGGAATTAAGGTCTTATCTGCAGCAACTTGTTCTTCCGGAGGAAAAGTAATCATATAGATATCTGTGTAGCCAAAACCATCATCTCTTACAGATGAATAGTATGCGCGCTTGCCATCTTTGGTACTTACATAATAAATGTCATCATCAGGCGTGTTTACCGGGTAACCCAGGTTTTCAGGTTCAGACCATTCACCGGTATCTTTGTTAAACACTGTTTTGTAAATGTCATAGCCACCCATACCCTTGTGACCCTTGCTACTGAAGTAAAGTGTCTTGCCATCATAATCCATAAAGAGACCGTCTTCATCGAAAGGTGTGTTTATTTTGGCGCCCAGGTTTCTGATGTTGGTCCAGTTACCATTAGCATCTTTTGTAGCCATGAAAATATCCAGACCTCCGCGGCCTCCGGGTCTGTCGCTTGTAAAGTAAAGTGTCTTGCCATCGGGTGATAAACTTATAGAGTTTTCTGAATAGCTGCTGTTTACGGCACCGGGCAGGGGAATGGGTGTTGACCAAACATTGCCGCGTGTTAACTCAGAGTAGTAGATGTCACCATTATTTACATCCTTATAAATGAAAAGTGTTTTACCATCAGCAGAAAGTGCCAGGTTAGAATCATGGTAAATGGTATTGATGGGATCTCCGATATTTCTTGAGCCACCCCAGTTACCGTTGTTTTTAGTAGCCATGAAGATATCTTCAAATGGTTTGTTGTCTATATCCACATTGCGGTTCAGGTTGCCATCTCTTCTGCGGGTAGTAAATACAATTTCTGTTTCTGCTTCATTCAATACAGGCGCATAATCTTCAAATTCTGAATTGATGGCGCTCCCTAAATTTTGTATGGAATAGTTAACCGGATTGGCCACATACTCTTTGCCATTTTCGCACTCATATATATTGCGCTCAACAACAGCTAAAGCAACTTTATCGCTTCCGCGATAATCAGTTCTTGTAGTAAGCTTTTCTTTATAGCGTGTGTAGAAATCAATAGCCTTGTCAAATTCCAGACCGTAATGATAACTGCGGGCAATCCAATACTCCAGGTCAAAACGGTATTCGGGTTGTATGGCATAAACGCGCAAGAGATACTTAGCACCAAGTTCTTTGTTCATGGTGAGTATGTGCCAATAACCGGCCAAAAAATTTGCTTTTACGTTCTCAGGGTCAAGGTCAGCGGCAACCACCATCAGGTCACGTGCATCATCCATCGCTTTGGTTTCTGCCATAATGCCCTCGGCAACTTCAAGATACTGCCTCGATAAATCTTTATTGTTTTCGTCTTGTGAAAACGATTTGCTAAAAGAAATAAGGCTTATCAGGAGAATTAAAAAATACTTACTCGGTTTCATGAGCAAAAAATTAGGTGCACTTAAGCCATTAAATTGAAGCAATATAAAAAAAAGAATTTGAACAATGTATTGAAAATCAACGAATCATAGAAGTACTGCCTGCTTTAGTTCGTAAGTTTGCAGCTACCCATTTCATACATGACCATAAAAGAAGCCGTATTTGTAAAGAGCAGTACCCAGCTGAAAGAGTGTCCGGACGTTAAGCTACCCGAGTTTGCTTTCATTGGCAGATCAAATGTGGGCAAGTCATCACTCATC
>DAOLDI010000291.1:0-3798 GCA_035327445.1 Cyclobacteriaceae bacterium
GTAACTTGGGTAACTCCGGCCGGCACATTGAAGGTACCATTAGAAGTAAAGGTTTGGCTTACCACTTTCTGTGCATGAGTGTACATTGCAGCGCTGAGCACACACATACAAACCAGTAAGCCGCGTTTTAGTAAATGAATAGAAAGCATATGTAGAGGTATAGGTAATTCGTTAATATCAATTTTAGTTATCAAAATCAAGCAAAGTTTTGATGCGGATGCAATCAAAAGAGTTTGCCTTCATGTGTTGTCTTCATCAACATGGCAACCCGTAGTCCACCTATGTTGGTAGTTCCGCAAAGTATGATTGAACCATCTGCGCTTTCAGTTATATCAACAGCATCTTCATTGTGTGTGCTGCCAATTAATTGCTCCCAGATTACTTCAGCACTATTGTCTAATTTAATAAGATAGTAGCTGGAATTTCCTGCCAGCGTTTGTGTTGTTGCAAATACCAACAAGTTACCATCTCGTGATGGCGCAACTGCTTTACCAAAATCATCGCGATCAGTACCAAATATTTTTTCAAAAATCAAAGTACCATTAGCAGCGGTTCTAACCAGTTTAATATTTGAATTGCTTCCGCTTGTTCCTGATCTGCCAACTATCACATATCCTAAGCCTGTTTGTTCTCCTTCAGCTAAGGGGTAGCGACACATGTCATAGGCCTCATCAATACTATTAGGAGTGCCGTAGGAATTATCAAATTCCGGACTTTGTGCATCTTTTGGTACTGCTGTAAGACGAAAATCTGCCTGATTGTTTTTGCCAACCGTTCCACCCCAAATCACAGTATTTACTCCTTCCAGGTATAAGCGTTTGGTAACATAACTTACATTGGCACCAGGCTGCCATGAACCATCGTCACTTCCATAAACTCTAGACCATTGCTCATTCCAGTTAGCATCTATTGACTGCAGGAGCATATTATCCTGACCATTATTTGTAACTTCTGATAACAATACAATTTCATTTGATGAATTTATGGTAATTGCTTTGCCTCTTACATTAGCCGATTGGCTTAGCAAGGGAAGCTGATTCTCGTTAAGTGGATGCTCAAATGTTTTTGTTCTTTGTAATAAACCAGCACTGTTCAATTCAAGCAACATAGCTTTTGAAAAGCCAGCTTCTATTTCATCTCCGGTAATCAAAAAATTTCCGTTAGGCAATATTGTAAATGAACTTGCGCGTAAGCTGTTGTTTTCTGTTCCGCGATAATTCCATTTTCGGTGCCCGAATTGATCTGTAACTGTTAGTGAAACCTTATACTCTGTGGCTGAAATTTCTGTATTTGATAAAAGCGCTATGTCTCCGTTACTCAGTTCTTTAACCTGTACGGCTACTTCATTGAAGTTTGTGCCGAAGTAACGAACAAATGTTTCGTATTCACCCAGGGGTGCTCCATCTTCATTAATACATGAAGAAAGTAAAATCATCATAAATGATATGATTAGTATTCTGATCTTCATGTTACTCTTTAATTTTTTTCTTTTTTGGATTGAAGTAAGGATACATAATGGCAACTACATTTAACATAATGGTACTGTTTCTATAATCGTTAAGGGGTAAACCATATCTTAATACTGCTTCGCTCTCATTTTGTTGCCTTGCCGATGCATTGGTTATATTGGTAAACCCGGGCATGTACCTGATATCTGGCCGAAAGTATACACTTCCAATTCTGAACCTGGCACCAGCACCTATGCTTGCATGATAATTCAACCTGTTATTAGTTGAGAGCAAATCAATTGAAGGGCCGCTCACTACTTGTGTACCTGTTCTTGTTTCCACTTCAGCAAAATTATTTGTCATGTATTGCATGCCAGGGCCAATTAGTGCATAAAAAGTGCTCTCTTTTTTTTGAAATAAGTTGATCTGAAGCAGAAGATTTCCATCAATCCATGATTGTGCATGTTGTGCTGATATACCAGAGTTTTCTATAACCTGATCATTAATATCTCTAATTATATCTGTATTGTTATAGCTAAAAGATCTGCTTGTAAATACTAATTCTGGGTTAATAGTAAATAGCTCATTGAGTTTTTTTTCAAATGATAAGCCAAGACTAATACTTATATTTCCTGTGTAAGAGCCTTGCCCGGCACCATTAGGAAATACATAGTGTGTATTGATTACACTATTTTGTACGTGATTAATTCCAAAGAACAAACCGATATTAAAGAGGGGAGTAGTTCTGAATTGATTATATAGATTTATAAACTCAGCAGGATCCACAGCCTGATTGATTTGAAAAAATGGATCTGCTTTTAATAAGAGAACCATATGATTATCTGCCTCAAGGGGTTCTCCCAGGTATATGTAAGTAAGTGTAAGTAGTTTTAGTGCTTCAACTTTTTCTTCTTTACTTCCCTGGGTAATACATGCTGAAAGAAGTGCAGGAAGCTCATGCAATCGTCCGTCATCATACACTGCACGGGCAGTTCTGAGTGATTGCGCACAGGCAGTTTGCTCTTGCTCTTGTGCTAAAGCAACTTGTACGAATACAGAACCAAACAACAGCAGGGAAAAGTATATCCGATAATTCATAGATCAGTTTCTTGAAGGTGGAAAGTTCTTACAGGTAACTTCATAATCAAGGTCATCAGCTACAAAAGTTGCCCACTCATCTTTGGTCATGTTTCTGTCAACATAATTACAGATGATATTACTCATGGTACTTACACTTGTTGGCCATGATCTGATTACAGTTTCTTGTGTGCCACCTAATAGTTGGGAATTATCCGGACTAAAAGCAATTGCCCAAACCCAACTGTCATGATCGCGCAGGTTAATGGGTTGTGCATTTGGTTTGCTTCTGTTCCATAATTTAATGGTCCTGTCTTTAGATGCTGTTGCCAGAATTTTACCGTCTGTGCTGAACTTGATATCCGTGATACTCGATACATGGCCTACTAATGATAATTCTTGTCCTTTGTTAAAAGGATCAATCAGTTTAACATTACCCTTGTTATCACCAATTGCAATTAATTTTTCTTTGCTAATGGCAATGGCGTCAAGTGTAGTACCATTATTATAAAGTTCTGTTTCTTTAAAGTTATTGCTGATGTCATAGCTGTACACTTTTCCATTGTTACCCGCAGCAACTAACACTTTGCCATCATAGCTGATATCAAAATTATTGATACGCTGTTTCAATGCCACAACTTCGCGCAGGCTGCCACTTAAACCAGCTTGTTTAATGCTCATCCCGTTTTTATCCAGGATATAAATAGTTTGATTGTCTGCACTGAATTTTAATTGTTGCACATCACCTTCAACGCCTTCAATTCTTACAGGTGTTTTACTGAAGCTGCCCACATTGTAAACTTCAAAATATGAGTTGCCATTGGCACGCTTAGGAAAATTTCCTGCTACTGCTAAAGTTTTTGCATCCTTGCTTAAATCCATAGCATAAACCAGGTGATTGTCTCTCATGCTAACCAATGTATCAGCTTTGCGTGTGGCACCGCTTAAGGTCCACCTCAGCACACGGCCTTGTGTTCCACCTGTATACACATAATTTCCTGTTTCGGAAGAAACTACAGCCCTAACACCTTTGTTGTGCCCGGCTAAACTTTGCGTAAGCGGATGTTTGAATTCTTTAATAGCTGCATATAAGCCATCATAGATATCATTATCAGCCGGATCACCCTCGTAAGTAAGATTGAACATGTAAGCCTGCTGAGCCATCAAGCCTTTCAACGTAGCTTGCTCAGTACGCAACTGAGTTGACTTAAGCGCCATTTGTTTGGCTATTGAGATGTAGCGTAATTTTCTGGCTTTGGCTTCTTCTTCCTGT
>DAOLDI010000292.1:0-3793 GCA_035327445.1 Cyclobacteriaceae bacterium
CCTGTTGCCTTTGCGGTTTTTCTTTGGCTTGATGATATCGAATTCAGATTCCCAGAAGCGGATAAGAGAGGGGGCTACATTGAACATTTCGGCTACTTCACCGATGGAGTAGTAAAGCTTCTGTATTTCTTTCTCTTTGTAGGCCATAGTTTAGTGGTTGTCAAGATAAGTAATTAAACCAGTATCGTCAATGCTGATATTGGTTTCGGGGAAATCTTTTTTTGTAAGATCCTGTAAAATTTTAATTACCCTCTTTTGCGGATCGATAAGCGGCCCTCCGGGTCGATATTGTACAATAGGAGTTACTTGTGCTTTTAAAAAGCGGCCAGTTCCATCTGTATACACTTTCATGATAGGTGCCAGCCCGTTTTCATTGCTGAGGTTGAACCTGGCATAAGTGCAGAAATTTCCAAGACTATAGGCAATGAATCTGTCTTTGTACACTTCAACGGCACGTGTAACATGCGGACCATGCCCAAATACAATATCAGCACCTGCATCAATCATGGCATGTGCAAACTTGTACACATTACCCCGGTTTTCACCATAAAATAATTCTTCTTTGCGCGTAACATGTTGGTATTGTGCGCCTTCAGCACCTCCATGAAATGAAACAATCACGATATCACTAATAGAATCTAAATGTTTAACAATGGCACGGGCCTGTTCAAGATCGTGCAAACTCAAAGTGCCTGTATTAGGTGCGAAAGCTGTAAAGCCGTAGTTAACACCTTCTTTCCTGAAGGTAACATATTTTACAGGTAACAAACCTGCATGGTAAATACCAGCAGCATCAAGGGCTTGCATGGTGCTTTGTCTGCCCGGATCACCAAAATCTCCCGCATGGTTATTGGCTGTGCTCATTACATTGAAGCCTGCATCAAACAATAATTTGGCGTAGCTGCTTGGGCTCTTAAAAATGTAACAGATTTTAGGGTCTTTACATGTTTTTGGATGTCCTTCACCGTCAAGTAATACACCTTCAAGATTGCCAAAGGTTAAATCGGCACTTTTGAGAATGGGTGTAACTTCTTTTAGTAAATCTTTGCCCTCATTAGGTGGTAGGTAAGATGGATCAGGATAATATGTACCCATCATGATATCTCCTACGCCAATGATACTTATTGTATCTCTAAGCACTCTGTGCACAGTAATCTCAACACTATCTGTCGGATCAACAAAATAAGGGATGGTGTCTCTTGGAATCTGCGGCAGCTGATAGGTAATTGCTAAAGTATCTGATGGCTCTGCGGACTGTTGTGTTTGACTTACCCGACTTACTTTACAGCTTTGAAAAACTATAAGAAGAATCCCTGCTACCCAAAAGCTCTTGCACATTTCAAATATTATTAAGATTAATCCAGAATTACGGCATTATTATCTGTCAACTCAATCAGGCGCTCATATTCTTCATTACGCAAATCGCGTTGAAAGAAGTTGATGGGATTGATTTGCTTTCCTTTGAAAAGGATTTCGTAATGCAAATGCGGGCCAGAGGATGTTCCGGTATTGCCAACATAACCGATAATTTCACCCCGCTTTACTTTTTGTCCTTTTTCTACGATGAATTTAGAGAGGTGAGCGTAACGGGTTTCAAAATCAAAGTTATGGTCAATAAAAATTACATTTCCGTAAGAAGTTGAACGGTATGAAGCTGAAACAACGCCATCGCCTGTTGCATATACAGGTGTACCTAAAGGAGCAGTAAAGTCTAATCCTTTATGTTCCATATAGGCATTGTGTATGGGATGGAATCGCAGGCCGTAAGTTGTATGTAGCCTGGTTAATTCTTTATTATTGATGGGCTGAATGGCAGGTCTTGATGCCCATTTTCTTTCGTTGTAATCCAGTAAGTCTTTAATCTCTTTATAGGATGTGGCTTGAATTTCCAGTTGGCGCTTTAGTTTTTCAACATGACTGTAACTTTCAATAATCATGTTGCGCGATTGCGGCCTGTTGCTGAGCAAAGGAGGGATGTTTTCGCGTCCACCAAAACCCGCCTGCCGAATACTTGCAGGAATGGCTTCCGTATCTAAAATAACACGATAGTTATGGTCATCTCTTTCCTGAATCAGACTCAATTCTGTCTGATTGAGATTAATGCGTTCTCTCAGGAACTCCCACTCAACTTTTAAAATTCTGTTTTCCTGCGTTAACCAGGTTTCATCAGGCAACTCGTACTTATCGAGGTACCAGTACATCATACCGCCAGCAATTGCTAATGAGAAGAACAAAAAGAATACAACGTGTAAAGTTCTTGCCCGCTGACTTAAAGAGTAAGGCTCAAACTTACAAGTCTCTTTGTTGTATATAAACTTCTTTCTGTACATGCTTAATCTAATGCTTGGTTTTCTCTTGATGCAAGTTTTTTCAATATCTCATACTCCCTTTCATCAAGACCTTCAACCAGGTAATAAATAGGATTAACATTTTCACCCCGATAAATCACTTCATAGTGCAAATGAGGTGCAGTTGCGCCACCACTCATGCCCACAGTAGCAATCACATCGCCCTTTAGTACCTTTTGATTATTCTTTACAAGAATATCTTCCAGGTGCGCATAACGTGTAACATAGCCATTGCCATGGTCTACCTCTATGTAATTTCCGAAACCAGCCTGCAGGTCACTTTTCTTAACAACACTCACTTTGCCGCTGGCGGTAACTTTTACTTCGCTTCCTCTTGTAGAGGTAAAATCGAGACCTTCATGTAAATACCTGCCTTTATGAAAAGGATTAATGCGCATGCCATAACCTGAAACTAATTTGGTAAGCTCAGTATTTTCAACCGGCTGTATAGAAGGCATAAACTCAACTTCAAAACGCTTTTCATCTTCCAACCAGTTACTGGCTAATAAAAAGGTACGTAGCTGCGATTCTTTATTTCTATGATTTACTTTTTGAATAGTAGTCTTATAAAATTTTCTGAAATCAGAGAAGTCGCCCAGAATTAA
Organism: Cyclobacteriaceae bacterium; assembly: GCA_035327445.1. Taxonomy (GTDB): domain Bacteria; phylum Bacteroidota; class Bacteroidia; order Cytophagales; family Cyclobacteriaceae; genus DAOLDI01. The sequence continues at coordinate 2,954 of DAOLDI010000292.1, forward strand.
GGCTTCGCGTTGTTTCAGGTCTGATTGCTTCTCATTAAAAAAAGAAACAGGACTTGCTTCATACATACGCTGATACAATTCTGCATCTGTTTCTTTTAGATTCCTGATCTTAGTTTCTGATTGGTTCAGGTCTTTTTGAAGCACAGTTAAGTATGTATGAAGGTCTGCATTCTCTTTGCTGAGTTCTTTTTCAAGCGGAGATTCGTAATACTTGTTAAGGATGAACAGGCCAGCAACAGCCACAAGCAATGAGAATGAAAACAAGGCCAGTACATAAAACAGAATCCCCCCAAAAGGGAAAGGTGCCTTCTCGAATTTGCAGGTTTCTTTGTTGTAGTAATATCTGCTTGCGGGCATCTGTGGCTTGCTAATTTCTTCTAATTTTGAACCTTGTTTAAATGAAGACCATCTTAGTAAAACTTAGACCTTCAAATCAAGCAAGTTATTGTAATGCTTTGAAAAACAAAGCCGTAAAGATATATAAATTTTGATATTCCAGATGGAAGCAGGCCTTATTAGAAAGAAGTTCTTAGAGTTTTTTGCCTCAAAATCGCACCAAATAGTACCCTCAGCACCTTTGGTCATTAAAAACGACCCAACATTGATGTTTACCAATGCCGGAATGAACCAGTTTAAAGACTGGTTTTTGGGCCATAGCAGCCCCAGGTATAGCCGTGTGGCTGATACGCAGAAATGTTTGCGTGTATCTGGTAAGCACAACGACCTGGAAGAGGTAGGTATTGATACCTATCACCATACCATGTTTGAAATGCTGGGCAACTGGTCTTTTGGCGATTACTTTAAAAAAGAAGCCATTGCATGGGCTTGGGAATTATTAAC
>DAOLDI010000293.1:0-3788 GCA_035327445.1 Cyclobacteriaceae bacterium
CAATTTTATTGTCCATGAGTTTAGCTCAAATCCTAAGTCCCGAAGCAATACCAAGTACTGCCATTACATTGTGGATACGCAACACTGTAGGTATTCTTTTATTCAGTCCTCTGATACTTTCATTTTATAAACTCAGGATTGGAAAAATTACTCAGAAAAGGCTTATTGAAAGTGCAATATTCATTACAAGCAGTTTATTAGTAATATGGTTATTCAAAATACCCTACCTGCAATATGTAGCTCCTTTTGCACTTTCATTTGTTGCAATTCCATTTTTATTGTGGCTTGCCTTCAGGTTTAAAGGTACTGTTGCCATTGTTGGATATGTAATGGTGGCCATCATTGCCATTTACAATACAAGTCTGCTAAAACCACCATTTTACCAGGAAAATTTTGGAGTTGAAAGTATCTTATTATTACAACTCTACTTAATCATGATTGCCTCTTCTTCGCTCATACTTGCATCGGCTGTTTATGAACGAAAGCAAGCACAAAGTGATTTGAGGAGGTTTAATGAAAACCTTGAAAGCATAGTTTTGGAAAGAACCCAGGCGCTAAAAAATGAAATTCAAAACAGAAAAGAAATTCAAAGAAAAGTAGAACTAACCAATGAAGAGTTAAAAAAAAGAAATACAGAACTCGACAACTTTGTGTATAGTGTTTCTCACGATTTGCGAGCACCCATTGCATCTATTTTAGGCCTGATTAATATTCTTAAAAAAGAGAAAAAGCCCGATGACATCAAGATGTACATTGAGTTGATGGAAAAAAGCGCCAAGCAACAAGATTACTTTATCCGCGAAATTCTTGATCAATCCAGAAATGCAAGACTTGAGGTGAAATCAGAACCAGTACAATTCAATGAATTGATTGAAGAAACTTTTGAACAACTTGATTACTCTAATCTCAACGGCAATAAATTCAAGAAAAAAATTCACATTAACCAGGAGCAACCATTTTATTGCGACAAATGGCGTTTGAAAGTTATTTTGAATAACATCATATCAAATGCCATTCGCTACAAAAATGGTAAAGAGCCAATTATTCAGGTTGAGGTTAATATTATAGACCATAAGTTACAATTAAGTATTGCCGATAATGGCAAAGGAATTGGCAAACATCATTTGCCTAACCTAGGCAAGATGTTTTACCGGGCCACTGATAAAGGCGCAGGATCTGGATTGGGCTTATACATCGTAAAAGAAACTGTACATAAACTAAATGGTTCTTTCTTTATCGATTCTGAAGAAGGAATAGGTACAACCGTAAAATTTGAAATCCCTGAGTTAGCCATCCATGATAATTGAGAAGTATTTATTATGTTGTATGAGTATCCGCTTCAAGTCCTATTACAACAATTAATCGTCTTTGCGAGCGACTCAATTAATCTTTAATAATTAAAAGGATATGATGGAACGAAGCAATCTATTTGAAAATGCTCTTAAGTAAAAGATTGCTTCGTCACATTTTATTCTATGTAACTTTAATGAGTCCTCAAGTTCCTCGCAAAGACGATGATTTTTAGAATTGAAAGCGGATACTCACATTAAGTTTTTCTATTACTGGAATTTTCTGGATATTTTGGCCTGTAAGATTCCAATGAATGAAACTCAACTACCCCATTAACCTGCACAAAGGCATTACTGCATTGTATGTGCTTTGCCTTATGTTTTACTTTGATAACTTCTCGCTCAATGCCTATATCTATCTCGCATTACACGGATCGTATGGCATTTTATGGTTACTGAAAGATTATGTTTATCCAGATCTTAAATGGCAGGAAAGGGTAAGTATCCCATATGGTATTTTTGTGTTCATTGTTTTGGGCTTGTACTGGATCGCACCTTACATTATCGTTTCGCAAAACATCATTCCTCCAAATCATATCATTTCAATTGCTGTTGCTATGAATATTTTTGGTGTAATGTTGCACTACAGCAGCGATGCGCAAAAATATTTTACGCTGAAGTATAAGTCCGGACTCATTACAGAAGGATTTTTTAAACGCAGCAGAAACATCAACTACCTGGGTGAGCTGTTGATTTACCTCAGCTTCGCCATCTTATCCATGCATTGGCTTGGTTATTTAGGCATAACTGCATTTTTTATAGGTGTATTCATTCCTAACATGATTAAAAAAGACAAATCTCTTTCACGTTATCCTGAATTTGAGAACTATAAAAAACAATCCGGTTTCTTTTTACCTAAACTTTAAAGTTATGCGCAAATCAGTTCTTCATCTTTGTGTGCTTGCTCTTCTATTGATGGCCTGCGAGCAAAAGTCCTATGACATCATTTTGAAAGGTGGTACTGTTTATGACGGTTCAGGTAATGAACCCTACATGGCAGATGTGGGTATCAATGCCGATACCATTGCCTTCATCGGAGATTTGAAAAATGCAAAAGCAAAAAGCATTATTGATGTTAGCGGATTAGCTGTAGCACCGGGCTTCATCAACATGTTAAGCTGGGCAACGGAATCCTTAATGATTGATGGCAATGCGCAAGCCGATATCCGGCAAGGTGTAACACTCGAAGTTTTTGGAGAAGGTTTTTCCTTTGGTCCATTAAACGAGAAGATGAAGGAAGATCTGCAACAGGGTTGGAAGCGGGCAGGTTTAAACCTTGACCTCGACTGGACAAGCCTGGGTGAATATCTTCAATCATTGGAGCGCAGAGGTGTGGCAGTAAATGTTGCCTCCTTTGTTGGCGCCACTACTGTACGTATTCATGAACTGGCTTATGAAGACCGCTTAGCCAATGAAGAAGAGCTGCAACGCATGAAAGCCTTGGTGGCGGAAGCCATGAAAGAAGGCGCGCTTGGGGTAGGTTCATCTTTGATTTACGCACCTGCCTCCTATTCTTCCACCGAAGAACTGATTGAGCTTTGCACAGAAGCTTCAAAGTATGGCGGCATGTACATTACCCACATGCGCAGCGAAGGAGATAATATTTTCAGCGCAGTAGATGAAACCATTCGCATTGCGCGTGAAGCAAACTTGCCTGCAGAAATTTATCACCTGAAAATGGCAGGGGAAAGAAACTGGAATAAACTGGATTCCATCATTGCCATGATTGAAAGTGCCAACAATGAAGGCTTGCGCATTACAACAGATATGTACAATTATACTGCTGGCGCAACCGGATTGGATGCAGCCATGCCGCCCTGGTTGCAGGAAGGTGGTATCAATGCCTGGATAGCACGCATGCGGGACCCTAAGCTGAGGAAGAAAGCATTGGAAGAAATGCGTCAACCATCAGAAAGCTGGGAAAACCTGATGCAGTTGGCGGGTGACCCCTCACGCATGTTGCTGGTTGGATTTACGAATGATTCACTTAAGCAATTCACAGGCAAAACTTTAAAAGAAGTGGCAGCCATTCATGGCAAAAGTGCTGAAGAAACTGCCATGGATTTAGTCTGTGCCGACAGCACACGTGTGGGTACAGTTTACTTTTTGATGAGCGAAGAAAATGTAAAACGTCAGATTGCTTTACCTTATATGAGCTTTGGTTCTGATGCAGAAGCACCCGCAACTGAAGGATACTTCTTAAGCTACAATCCTCATCCGCGTGCTTATGGCAACTTTGCCAGGTTATTGGGTAAGTATGTGCGAGATGAAAAAGTAATTCCTTTAGAAGATGCCATCAGAAAACTCAGTTCGCTGCCTGCAAGCAACCTGGGCATACAGAAAAGAGGAAGCCTGGCGACAGGTTATTTTGCGGACATTGCAGTTTTTAATCCGGACTTAGTACAAGACCATTCCACTTTTGAAAATCCACATCAATAC
>DAOLDI010000294.1:0-3774 GCA_035327445.1 Cyclobacteriaceae bacterium
TGAAAAAGCACTTAATCTGTATCAGCAATTATACAGTGCAAGCAATCCGCGCATTGCGCAAGCCAACATCAATATCGGTTTCATTTATGCTGAACTGGAATTTTATGGCGATGCCATCATCAATTTTGAAGAGGCACTAGAAATCTGGAAGAGCATTTACCCCGAACCCCACCCGAACAAAGCCATTGCTTTGAGTTATTTAGGCCGAACTTATAACCGCATGGGCGATAGCGAAGCTGCATTGGCTTATTTTGAACAAGCCAAAGAAATTTATCAGCAGAGCTATGGCAATAAACATCCTGACCTGGCGCAGTTACATAATCAGATTGCCATTATACACATCAACAATTCTGATTACCAGCAAGCATTAGATCATCTGCAACAAGCCATCATTGCTAATGTGGTAGATTTTAATGAAAGAAATCCTGAGTTAAATCCTGCCATCAACCAGTTTTATAATGGTACCGCATTGTTATACTCCCTGCACAGCAAAGCAAAAGCCTACGAAGCGCGACATTATTTTAAATCCTTAAAATTTAAAGATCGCGAAAAAGCGCTAGGCTCATTACAAGCATGTGATACGCTTATTGAGCAACTGCGCAGGCAAAGCAGTAATGAAAGTGATAAACTGGCGGTGAGTGCCATTGCCACCGAAGTTTATGAAGACGGTGTTCGCTTAAGCAAAAACATGAGTGAGATCACCTGGAAAACAAAAATCTTCAGAGAGTTGTCTTTCTACTTCTCAGAAAAAAGTAAGTCGGCCGTACTATTAGATGCCATCTCAGATTCAGAAGCCAAATCATTTGCCAATATTCCTGATGCTTTACTGGAAGAAGAAAAAGCATTGAAGGCTACCATTGCCTTTTGCGCACAAAAGCTGGCAGAAAAACCAGGAGAGGATGAAGAGCGTGCCTTGCGTGAAGCCTATTTTGATTTGAACCGAGATTATGAAGCTTTTGTGAAAAGGCTTGAAATTGAATACCCGGAATATTTTAACTTAAAGTTTAACTCAACTGCACCTGATGTTGCCTCTGTACAACAAAAGTTAAAACCCAACCAGGCGCTCATCAGTTATTTTATTGCAGAACGTGAACAAAGACTTTACATCTACCTGATCACACACAAAAGCTTTAAAATTGAAAGCAAAGCCATCGATAAAAACTTTGAACGTTACCTTACCGGATTCAGAAATAGTATATACTTTCAGGATAATGATACTTATTTCTTAACAGCGCATGATTTGTACAAGCAATTGATGCCATCAAAAATTCCGGGCTATGTGAAAGATCTCGTAATTATTCCGGTTGGCAGAATGGGTACAATTCCTTTTGAAGCATTGCTGACTAAAAGAATTAAGCAAACTGATGTAAATTTTGAAGACTTATCATACCTGGTAAATGATTACAGCATCACCTATGAGTTTGCCACTTCCTTAATCTTGCAGGAGAATAAAACAAAGGACATCGCTAATAATAATATCTTGCTTTGCGCGCCAGTAAAATTTACAAGCAACAGACTGCTGCCAGAATTACCCGCATCTGAAACAGAGGTAAATAAAATTGAAGAGCTCTTCAATGCCAATCAATACCAAAGTACTTCATTAACTTTTGAAGATGCCTGCGAAGACAAACTGAAAAGCAAAGACCTGAAACAATACAGGTTATTGCACTTTGCCACACATGGCATCGTAGATGAAGTACATCCTGAGCTTTCCAGAATTTTTCTCAATGCTGCTGCCGGATCAGGTGAAGATGGTAATTTGTTTTCAGGTGAGATCTATAATTTAGAAATGGATGCAGACCTGGTGGTATTAAGCGCCTGCCAAACGGGTTTAGGGAAAGTAAGCAAAGGAGAAGGTGTAATTGGTTTGTCAAGGGCCTTGGTATATGCCGGAGCCAGAAAGTTAATTGTTTCTTACTGGAGTGTTGCCGATAATTCTACGGCAGTATTGATGATGAATTTTTACCGAAACCTCATCAATCAAAATGAATTAAAAGAAAGTGCAGCGCCTTTGCGCATGGCTAAACTGGATATGATCAAAGCAAAGGAATTTGCTGATCCGTATTACTGGGCGCCTTTCATATTAATTGGATATTAAAAAAGCCGATTTAAAATCGGCTTTCTGTTTACATTAATGTCCGGCTAAAGTTTCCCGCTTAGTCCAGAGTTCATATAAGGGTTCTCCCCTGCTGTTAAGTCCGCTGTGATGCCAGGTGTCTCCCTGCACATCAAAATCAAAATCAAGACTTGCACCTACGCGGGTATTGTCTCTTGAAAAGAAATCTATATGCTCTACGTACTTGCCATCTTTGGTCGTATAGGTTCCTCCGCCTGTACCAGAAAATTGTTTTGTCTCTGTATTATAAGCCGCCCATTGAAATCTTGTACCTGATAAAATTTTCATGGTCTTACGCGCACCGGGTGTGTAGGGACTAATCTCATCGCCAGATTTTCTGCCGGTAAACAACCAGGCGCCTTTCAAAGCTCCGGGTTTGCCATCGTCAAGCATTTGCCATGTATTGGTTTTACCATCAGCTTTTAACTGCAGGTTTTTACCTTTGATGCTGGCATTGGCTTTTGTTTCTGTGCCCACCATATCTGCATGTAGCGTATTGAATTCATCGGTATCAATTAAATTACCTCCTTCCAGTCTCCACAAACCTCCACGGGCGGACACAAACTCATTCGTTTGCTTATCAAAAGTGCCTTCAGAAAAATATCTTCCGGCATTGATGCGAATGGTTTTATTTTTATCGCCAGTAAACACCCAGGCACCTTGCAAATCTTTTTCTGATAATGCTGTGGGCTTAAGAAATGCGCTTATCACCAGGCCAAGGCCAAGCATCAATATCATCAATGTTAAACTAAATTTTTTCATAAACTTTTAATTTTAATGTGATTAAAACTAAAAAATCCGCTGATACATTACCAGCGGATTTTTGTAAATGGTTACCTGTCTTAACTTAAACCTAAGCCATGTGCTTATTTCTGATTCACACTCAGCACTGGAATTGAAGCATGGTACACAAGCGTTTCAGTAATGCCTATCAGGTATTGAGGTGCCCTCCTGCGATCGTGCGCTACAAGTGCCATCCAATCTGCTTTTACGCTTTCACAATGTTGAATAATACCCTTATGCAATTCTTTATGGTTGAAGATTGACTTCGTCATTTTCACCCCTTTAAAGTTGGCGCTAAACTTATCCATGATTTCCATTGATTCAGTTGTGCTTTTGAAGTTGCCAGGTGTATTTACAAACAAGAGATTAATACTTGCGCCCATTAATTTGGCCAGCATTAAAATCTGCTCAAATTCTTTTTTGATATTCTCTTCAAAGTTAGAAGCAAAAACAAGCTTTTTCCATTTTGTACCCTTGTACTCCTTCTTCACCGTAATAATAGGGCAGCTTGATTGCCGCATGGTTTTCTGAATGTTAGAGCCAATGAAAAACTCATTTGATTCATTAACGCCATGAGAGCCCATTACAATCAAATCTGCTTTGTACTTGGCGGCTGTGCGGGTAATTTGATCATAAGGCGCGCCATGCACTACCATGCTGTTTACTTTTATACCGCCAAAAAGTTTACTCTTTTTAAGCCTGTCGAGTTTGATTTCTGCTTCGGTGGTTTGACCTAAAGTTTCAGGATATTCCTGTCTTTGTGTTAGGGTCATACTGGCCCAGTCAAGGCGGGTAAAAACACTGTGTACAAGGGTAATCTCTGCTCCGGTTTTGGAGGCTATATCCACAGCCAAAACACAGGCCTTTTGCGCATA
>DAOLDI010000295.1:0-3765 GCA_035327445.1 Cyclobacteriaceae bacterium
GCGATGTCAAAAATTTTTCTCCAGTTCGCTGCTAACTTCTCCGCACGTTCCAATACAGCTGTATGCGCGTTCACTCTTTCTCCGCTTCTCCATTTTCGCAAGGCATCTACACGCAAAGCCAAATCAGCACCGGCTTCTTTAGGCAATGGGTCGCGCTCTTCCAATAAAGCGGCAACATCTGTAGCTAGTGCTAACATATTTTTTGATTGATGCGAAGCTTCCATCAGCATGTGCACCAATCGTGGATGTGTGGGCAGGCGCAACATTTCTTTTCCCTTTTTTGTGATGCGCATTTCATCATCCAGCGCTTCCAGTTTTTGCAAAAGTTCCCTGGCCTGTTTTACACTGCCTTCAGGTGGAAGTGTGATCCAATTCAGACTTTGCAAATCACTTACGCCCCAGTTGGCCAATTCCAACACCAATGGCGCAAGGTCGGCTTCCAGAATTTCGGGCTTACGTAAATCCTGTAAATATTGATGCGAAGCCTGCGCCCATAAACGATAACAAACACCCGGACCTAAGCGGCCCGCACGACCTGCTCTTTGCTCAGCAGCATCTTTGGTAACTTTCAGGGTCTCCAGCCTGCTCAAGCCGCTGCGCGGGTCAAACCTGGGTACACGCGCATACCCTGAATCGACAACTGTTGTAATACCCTCAATGGTGAGTGATGTTTCAGCAATGGAAGTCGCCAGCACAATTTTTCTTCTTCCCTCCATATCAGGTACTATAGCCTTTTGCTGTTGCACGATGGGTAGATTACCATGTAATGTGTAAATCAATAAACTGTCTGAATGAGCACTCAACAATTCTTCTGTTCGTGTAATCTCTCCTACTCCCGGAAGAAAGGCCAACACATCACCTGTTTGCTCTTTTAATGCCTTGCGAATGGCTCGCGCCATTTGTTGCGGAATATTTTCCTTGCTCTCAGGCGCTTCGTAACGAATTTCTACCGGGTATTGCTTACCAGTACTTGTAATAATTGGACAGTTGTTCAGTTTTTTGCTTAGACCTTCTCCATCCAGTGTTGCCGACATGATGAGGATGCGCAAATCAGGTCGCAGTAATTCCTGCACCTGTAAACTCAGTACCAAAGCAAGGTCGGCCTGCAGGCTGCGTTCGTGAAATTCATCAAAGATGAGCAGGCCCACTTCTTCCAAAGCATTATCAGCTTGAATCATGCGGCTGAGTATTCCTTCCGTCACGACTTCAATTTTTGTTTGCTTACTTACTTTCGTTTCAAAGCGAATTCTGTAACCAACACCCTCAGCAATTTTTTCTTCACGTAAATCAGCCATGCGATGCGCCACCGAGCGCGCTGCCAGTCTGCGAGGTTCCAGCATGATGATTTTTCTGCCATCTAACCAGGCCTCATCAAGTAATTGCAAAGGCAGTATAGTCGACTTACCCGCACCGGGAGGAGCTTGCAGTATGACAATGTTATTTTCTTGCAGCGCAACTTTGAGTTCACTTACTATTTCCAGCACCGGGTATTGCATGCGGCAAATTAAGTATTTTACCACTCTCAAGTCCTGCCACCCCTCGAGTGGTGGCAGGACTTGTACAGCATGAGGTGTCCTACACTTTCAAAGTGTAGGACACCTTGCTTAAAAAATCGTAACTTTATTCAGGCATAAAGACGCAGTTGTATGAAACTATTCAATCAGTCAACGCTCTGCCTTATTTATTGGCTGCATGCACTCTTATCAACTATTCCTGCACACAGCCAGGAATTACCAGATAAAAAGGTACAGCAAGCTTTGGTGTTTGATTTATCGCGTAGTGTTCCAAGAATTGCGTACAATCGAAGTCCACTCATATTTTCCATCAACACCAGGCCTCCTTATATGGGTTTCGCGTTTGGTTATGCTGTATCTGTTAAATTAAATAATAGGATTTACTATAGAGCCAATCTTTCGCTACAAACAGGAAGAGACTCGGCAAGAGTTTATCAGGGATATCATTTCATAAGTTATGAAACAATGAACAGGCGTTTTGATGCCCTTCGTCTTTCCAATCATATACTTTATGGCACCGGTAAAGAAAAGAGTTTCTTCCTGCTTGCGGGAACAAGCAATTACCTGGATATGACCCGGCATTTGGAAATGAATTATTTCAGGTTCTCCCGTTTAGACCACTCAGTGGATTTCGGTTTTGCCAAAAGAATTAAATCAGAATGGGGTTATTGGATGCCCGAACTCAAAATGCATTACGGAATTGTAAATCATTTAAAAGCCGAAGAAAGAAATGAAGAAATCTGGGGCTTTTACCGCAGAAGAATTGTCTTGTCGGTTTATTTTCTTTTTTAAAAAGTCGTGCCACCAAGTGGTGGCACGACTTCAAAATTCAATCCAAATACTTTTTGTCAGTAACCCGATAACCTAACAAATACGCCAGAGGTACAAGCAGTAGAAAGGCTAATCTCAAAATAATAAAAGCCGGTTTGGCGGGGCGATACTCTTTGTTAAATCTGTAGGCAATTAAAATACTTTGCAACAGATTCGGCATACCCTTTTCATTTACCTTGCCATCATTGGCCAAACCAATGCCGGTCTCCAGTAAATACTCGGTATCCATGGCAGGTTTTACTTTCCAGTTTACCAGCGCGGTTTCAGCAGCGGCATTCCACATGGAATGAATCGTATTCGGAGGGATATGCAGTTTATCTCCTGCTTTCAAAACTTTTAATCCATTGGCCAAACGTACATGAAGCTCACCCGACATTATCTCAAAAAATTCTTCCTGGTAAGGATGGTAATGAGGAATGGGCTCAACAGAATTAGGCTGGAATGTAGATTCCATCTCCAGCAATGCACCCGCTGTGTCTTTAGCCGTTTGCAGAAAGCGTATGCTTTGACCGCTTACTTGGTTGCTGATTGTTTTGTTCTTAAATGCCAAGGTTGTTGGATATGTCGTCCTTACAGGACTCAAACGTTATTCAATTTTTATCTACCGATATATCGTCCCTGCGGGACTCAATCGAAAATTAATTTTTATCTATCGGTATATCCTCCTTACAGGACTTAAAAAAAGTCGTGCCACCACTCAAAGCAGTGGCTCGACCAATTCATGGATTATCTTATTTCTTTCAGCAACTCTTCTACGGCTTTTTCCAGTTGCGGGTCTTTACCAAACAGCACCGCTTCAAAGGGATTCTCCACTTTTACATCAGGGTCTAATTGTAAATTTTCTAGCGGACGATCTTCAGCAACTCCGTAAAAAGCAATCATGGGAATACCAAATACAATAGTCGGATCAATCTGTGTTTCCCCCCATACCGCAGTACTTGTGCCTGGCACCGGCATACCAATGAGTTTGCCTATACCCTTTGCGCGATAGGCATAAGGGAAAGCATGTGCATCGCTGTAATTGCTTTCACTCATCAACACGGCACTTGGTCTTGACCATTTGTCACGAGGCTCACCTCCGCGTGCTACATAACCGTATGGCCTGAAGGTCGCATAAGGCTTGCCATCCAGGAAGGTTGACAAATCTTCGTGCAGCCAGCCACCACCATTGAATCTTGTATCTACAATCAAAGCTTCCTTGTCGGCATTCTTGCCCAGCACTTCATCATACACCACACGGAAACTGCCATCGTTCATGCCGCGCACATGCACATATCCTATGCGGCCATTGCTTAACTTCTCGGTCATCTCGCGCATGCTTTCTACCCAGCGGTTATACAAGAGATTGTTTTCTGCGCCATAAGAAATTGGTTTCACGGTTTCATCCCAACGTGTGCGGGTAGCGGGATCGTACAAACTC
>DAOLDI010000296.1:0-3757 GCA_035327445.1 Cyclobacteriaceae bacterium
TTGCCTGGATGTCATCAAAAATGAAAATGATCAGGAGCGTATATTAGAATCATTGTCCCGTTATGGTAAAAAAGTCATCGCCATAAGCTTTAACCAATTGAAGGCATTTGCCGGTAATATGTTTGAAGTTACAGACAAGCAAGGCCAGCCTTATATCCTGATGTCAGAAAGAGCCTATCAATCGCTTATACCAGGGCAATTGAATGCTTTAAGCTTAAATCATGAATTACTTGCCTTTAAGATTCCGGTAATTGAAACCGCAGGAGGCGGGAGTGTGCGCTGCATGGTATCAGGTATTCATTTGCCTGCTTTATGAGCTCTCAAGTGAAATAACTATCTTTAAGGGACTAACCCTTCAATTTGTCTATGGAAAAATACGATTTGGTCGTAATCGGTGCAGGTCCTTCCGGTTATGCCGCAGCAATGCGTGCCCTCGATTTCAAAAAGAAAACCCTGTTAATTGAAAAAAATAATGTTGGTGGCGCAGGTGTTACCAATGGTGCATTATCATCCAAAACATGGTGGGAGCTTTCTCGCGAAACCGCCTCATTCAGAAAAAACCTGCATCGTTTTAATCTTGACGAACCCACAATAAACTACAAAGAAATTCAGGCAGAAGTAAGAAGGGCAGTACTTGAGAGAAAGTCGCTGCTGGAAGAGCATATTCAGGCTATCATGAAATCAAACCATGGCAATATGCTCAATTTTAAAAATGGTACTGCACGGTTACTTTCACAAAACGAAATTGAGATTGATAATAAGGGAAAGAAAGAAACTATTTGGACAGATTACATCGTCCTGGCCACCGGTAGTCGCCCGCGTTATTTACCTGAATTGCCCATTGATGAAAAGATAGTGATGACCAGCGAAGGCATAGAAAACATGGAAGATTTTCCGGAAAGTATGGTAATAGTGGGTGCGGGGGTAATTGGTTGCGAATACGCCACCATCTTTTCAGGTTTTGGTAAAACCAAGGTGCATTTGATTGATAAGGGTGACCGCATTCTGCCTTTTGAAGATGAGGATGTGGTAAAGGTGATTGAACGTAACATGGAGAATAGCGGAGTATTGATTCATCGTAATTCCAGATTAGTGAGAATGGAAATAAAGAATTCAAAAGTTGAATATGAATTGGAGTATACTGACGGCAGTAAAGAAATTTTTCATGTTGAAAAGGCATTGGTATCGGTAGGCAGAGAGCCCAACTATCTTAACCTTTGGGATAAGGATGTAAATATTTCTATGACCAATAGAGGTATTGAAGACAATGACACACAAACAAGTGTTTCCAATATTTATGCGGTAGGAGACATCACCGCTGATATTTCTCTGGTTAACGTTGGTGAACTTGAAGGAAGGTATGCGGTAGAAAGAATTTTTGGAAAGCCCAAACGCAAACTGGTATATGAAAACATAAGTACCATCATGTTTCTGAACCCCGAAGTTGCTGGCGTAGGTATGAATGAAACCCAGGCTAAAGAAAAGGGATTAGATTATAAAGTGGTAACACTTGAATACAGCACTATAACACGCGCCATTGCCAAACGCAACACCCAGGGCTTTATTAAGTTATTGGTAACCAATGACGAGCAGATGAAGATTCTGGGCATGAAGGTAGTTGGGAACCATGCATCAAGTGCAATACAGGCGGTTGCGCTGCTCATTTCAATGGATAAGGGAATAGAAGAATTAGCCGAATGTGTGCATCCGCATCCAAGTATAACTGAGGGCATACAGGAATGTGTGAGGATGTTGCTGGGTAAATCTATGTTTAAGCCCCATGCCCTTAAAACCCGCTTAAGCTGCCGAACCTGCTGTGCAGGGCTTTATGAGGATATTATCTTCTGATATGGTGAATTTGAGTTGTTTTAAACTTAACAGCAAATTGTATGTTTTACCTTGTAATTGCGCCAAATATCGGCTCAATTAGCCGGAAATAGCCTAATTTTGCAGCCAACACAATTTTTTACTTAACTTGACATTATTATTAATTGAAAACTAAAAACCCAGATTTATGAAAGTAAAAGGAATGATTTCTTATTTGAAATACATCACCCTGGCAGCGGTGATGGGTTCACTGTTCATTTTCAGTGGATGCGGAGATGACGTTGAAGTACCAACTCAAACCATTTTTGAGATTGTTAATGCTGATTCTCGCACATCAATACTCGCTGCTCAACTAGTAGCAGCCGGTCTTGATGATGATTTGAATGCGGCAGGCGAGTTCACCTTATTTGCACCTAGCGATGCAGCTATGAACAACCTTTTGAATACCTTAGGTTTGGATAACTTCAGCACCATTGCTCCAGCAGTTGTTCAGCAAGTGTTGACATATCACGTAGTGGCTTCAAAGCAAAATTTTGCCCAGCTAAGCGGTAACCTTACTACTTTGCAGGGTGAGGCTATAACTGTTATTGCTGCTGGTGGCACAAAAACTTTGGATACTGGTGCTACAAGTAATGCAGGTTTTACTGCTCAGGATATACAGGCAACCAATGGTGTGGTTCACATTGTTGATGTTGTTTTGGTTCCTCCAACACTTGGTGCGGCAATCATTGCAACATTAGGTACAGTTGCACAGCCAATTTTATTAGGTTCTGCATTCAGTACATTAGCTGCTGCAATTCAGAAAGCTGATGCTGGTAAAGCTCCTCAAAATACCATTGTAGGTGCAATGGTTGGTCTTGAAAATATTACTGTATTCGCACCGGTAAATGATGTATTTGCTGCTGCCTCAATTACAGTTGATACTTACACTGCTGCACAATGGGATGCCATCATCAGAGGTCATGCAGTTCCTGCAACACTTTCTCCTCTTACATCAGGCGATTATCCAACGGTTAGTGGAAGTACTGTAACTGTTGCTACTGGCTCTCCTAACACGGTAAGGGGCACAGGTAATGCTAATCCAGTGCCTATTGTAGCCGCAGGACTTGCTGCACCAAATGGAGTTGTTTATCCTATTGGTGGTGTTGTTTTACATCAATAATTAAACACGATCATAAATAAAAAACCCCGGCTTGCCGGGGTTTTTTATTTGGGTTAAGCTGATGTTTATCTCATCAATTCATCAAATGTTAATGAGATGTAGTAGATGGCTCCAATGTTCGGACCACCTAAACTTTGAATGAAAGGCTGATTAATCAGGTTTGAACCACCAACCTTAATTACTGATTTCCAATCAGGTATTCTGTAGCTCACTTGTGCATCAACTGTGCTGTAGGCTGGAACCATTCCATTGGCAGGTATAGTGAATGATGATTGCCATTCGAATTCATCCTGCCAGCGATAATTGATATTGAAACCAAGCTTATCAGTCACTTTTCTGTTGCCGAAGCCCAGGTTGATTTTATGTTCAGGTGTGTTGAACTCAGCAAGGAAACCATCAGGAACATCATTGATAATATTCCATGAATAGTTACCGGTAAGTGTATAGCCTTTACGCAAGCTGTAAGCAAAACCACCAGTGAAACCCTGTGTAGTTACCTGGTCATCAATGTTGGTGTAAATCTGGTAAGTGTTTCCGCTGATTGAGCCATCATTATTAACAACACCGGCAGTGCTGTTAAGTATAGTGGCATAGTTAGCTGAACCTACTAATGGAGGAGCAGGAGCATTGGCCGTTGTAAAAGGTGCTGCAGTAACTATCCTGATCTGACTGATGAAGTCATTGTAAATATTGTAGTAGTAAGAAAGATCTAACATCAGCTTATTATTGATCAAACCTTTATATCCAATCTCCATTGATTGTACGCGT
>DAOLDI010000297.1:0-3732 GCA_035327445.1 Cyclobacteriaceae bacterium
ACAGGTGCCGTTCCTAAAGACGGGCCTTCGGCAGGGATAACTATGCTTACTTCATTGGCTTCCATTTTTACGCAGCGCAAAGTAAAATCCAGAATTGCCATGACAGGTGAAATAACATTGCGCGGAAAAGTTTTACCAGTAGGAGGTATCAAAGAAAAAATACTTGCAGCAAGAAGAAGCGGTATCAAAGAAATTATTTTGAGTAAGCGCAATGAACGCGACATCAAAGAAATTGAAAGCAGGTATACCAGGGAAATGCAATTTCATTATGTAGATAATGCCGGTGAAGTGCTGGATCTTGCTTTGATGAAGCAGAAAGTGAAAAACCCGCTTACATTCCAAATTACGCCACAAAAAGACTAGCTTTAGCAGATTAATATTCAGCGGGTGCAAGCTGTAAAAATCAAAATATTATTCCAGGTATTTTTTGTGCTCAGCCTTTTGCCGGATGTACAGGCACAGTCTTTCAGTTTTTTGAATGTACCGGGGCAACCAAGAGTTACTGCACTAGGTGGTAATCATGTTTCGCTGCGCAATACTGATCCGAATCTATTTCAGCAAAACCCGGCAGCATCAACAGATACCTTGCAGGGCTGGGCTTCGGCTTCATACCTCTTTTATTTTGCTGATGTGGGCATGGCCAATTTTGCCTATAGGCACAATCATAAGTCTTGGGGAAACTTTGGTTTTGCAGTGCAGCATCTCGATTTGGGCAGCATAGAATCTTATGATGAAACCGGAGCTTACAATGGCACATTCAATGCAGCTGAAACTGCGCTTGTGGTAAATCACAGCAGGCAATCTGGTAATTTTGTTTTCGGCATAAATGCAAAGCTTGCTTTCTCTAACCTGGCGGGCGATCGGGCTGTCGCTTTGCTCTTTGATGCAGGTGGAATGTTTGTGCATCCGCAAAAAGATTTGACAGCAGCTTTGGTATTCAAGAACCTGGGTTTTGTGCTGAGTGATTTTGATGCCGTAAATGCAACTGAAATTCCCTGGGATATACAAGCCGGTATTACCTTTAAACCAGAAAATATGCCTGCGCGTTTTAGCTTTACGGTATATGATGTAGCGGCATGGTCGGCCCAGCGATTTCAGGATGCTATTGAGCCCTCAGCATTCAATGCAGTCATGAGCCGCATGGTTGTAGGAACAGAAATTTTATTCAGGAAAAATGTTTCTGCACTGGTTGGTTATAATTATTTGAGAAGAAGACAATTGGGTTTAGATGAAAGAGCCGGTGTTACCGGGTTTTCTTTTGGCCTGGCCGCCCGTTTCAGTATGATTGATTTATCTTACAGCCATGCTATCTATCATGCAGCCGGTGCTTCAAACCAAATCAGTGTAGCATATAATATGGGAAGTTTATTTAACAGAGGAAATTTATTATGACAGATTTAAAAGGATTGACTCCGCAGGAAATTGTAAAAGAACTTGATAAATACATCATCGGACAAAATGATGCTAAAAGGAATGTAGCAGTAGCCTTACGTAACCGCTGGAGACGTATGCACGCAGCTGAAGAAATGCAAGCGGAAATTGTTCCGAATAATATTTTAATGATTGGCGCAACCGGTGTTGGTAAAACAGAAATTGCCAGGCGACTGGCCAAAATTGCCGATGCACCTTTTGTAAAAGTAGAAGCTTCTAAGTTTACAGAAGTTGGTTACGTAGGTCGTGATGTGGAAAGCATGGTGCGCGATCTGGTAGAACAAGCGGTAAACATGGTGAAGCAAAGCAAGAAAGAGGAAGTAAAAGAACGTGCTGCACAAATTGTGGAAGACATAATTCTTGATGCGCTCATTCCGCCTTTGCGCACACAAACACCAAACAAAACAAATTACTCAACTACTGTGGGTACTTTTAGCGATGAACCGCCCGCGAATGACATTGAATTAAATGAGCGTACGCGTGCACAATTCAGAGAGAAATTAAAAAACGGAGAGCTGGAGCATCGTAAAATTGAGATTGTGATCAAGCAAAGTAATGCACCCGGTATTGGCATGGTAGGTGCAGGTATGATGGATGAAGTTTCGATGATGAATTTGCAAGACATGCTGAGTGGCATGATGCCAAAAAAGGCCAAGAAGAGAAAAGTAAGTGTGGCAGAAGCAAGAAGAATTTTGTTGGAAGAGGAATCAGCCCGCTTAATTGATATGGATGAAGTAAAAGAGGAAGCCATACGCAAGGCAGAAAATGCAGGTATCATCTTTATTGATGAGATTGATAAGATAGCTTCGGGCAGTAAAGGTGGTGGTGGAGGCCCTGATGTAAGCCGTGAAGGTGTACAAAGAGATTTGCTGCCCATTGTTGAAGGTTCTACTGTAAATACAAAATATGGAGTTATCAAAACAGATCATGTCTTGTTTGTGGCGGCAGGTGCTTTTCATGTAAGTAAACCTTCAGATCTTATCCCTGAATTACAAGGCAGATTTCCAATAAGGGTAGAGCTCAACAGTCTGACTAAGGAAGACTTTGTGATGATTTTGAATGAGCCTAAAAATGCACTCACTAAACAATACCATGCATTGCTGCAAGCAGAAGGCGTTAACCTTGTGTTTGACCAGGATGCAATTGACGAACTGGCAGATACAGCTTTTAATATCAATGCTGAAATTGAAAATATTGGCGCGCGCAGGTTGCAAACAGTAATGAGTAAACTGTTGAATGAATTTTTATTTGATGTACCTGATAAAATAAGGCCTGGTACAGAAATTAAAGTTGACAGGGCATTGGTGAGAGAAAAATTGAGCGGATTAATTAAAAACAGGGATCTTAGCAGGTACATACTTTGATGCTATGCGTGCTTTACCGGTGTTTCTGTTTTGTTTGTTAATTTTCTGTTACACCACCGAAGCTAATGACCGCACTGATTCTACCTATATCAGAAAATTTACTGATCATTTTGCCATAGCCGGTATTATCAAAGAAAAGCGCTTTGATTTTACTTTAAGAAGTCGCACCGGTGCTGGAAATTTTCGCAGAGATTTCCGGCCTAACAATGCTTATTCTGCAGGTATTGGTTTGTTTTTGTTTGATGTAAATGTGGAGCTCACAGCAGGTATTCCTTTTTCTGAGCGCAATACCGAACGCTATGGAATTACCGATACCCGCGATTTGCAGATGAATATCATTACACACAAAATTGGTGTTGAATTGTATCATCAACGTTACAATGGTTTTTATGTGGTAGATCCGGCCGTAAGCATTGCGCCTGGTGACCCGTACCTTCAAAGAAGTGATTTAAGTTCAAGAAACACCGGGTATTCAATGGTGTATGTTTTTAATCCAACTAAATATTCTTTGCCTGCAACTTATACCTATGCCGAGCAGCAATTGCGAAGTCAGGGAAGTTTTTTGATTCAAAGTTCGCTAAGTTCCTGGTCAATTGGAGCTGATACCGCTTTGGTAGGCAGAGATGTTCGTGCATCTTTCGGTACCGGGGCAAGTTTGATTAATGCAAACTTTACTTCATTAGATTTGGGGCCGGGATATGCCTATAATTTTATTTATCGTGGCTTCTTTTTGAATCTGAGTCTTTTTCTTGCGCCATCGCATACATGGCTACGGTACCAGGAAGTTAATCAACCTGAGCGGTATGATATTCAAATTAACTTGTCTTCTGGCGCACGTGCCGCTGTTGGCTATAACAGCGATAAATTCTATACGGGCCTTAGCCTTACCAATCAATCAAAAGTTATTCAGTTTACAGAAACAGAGTTGATTAACAAC
>DAOLDI010000298.1:0-3727 GCA_035327445.1 Cyclobacteriaceae bacterium
ATCCTGTATCCTGCCTTTTCAGCCTTTATACGGCAAACTTCTTCTAACTGGGCTGCCGCTTCACCTTTTACAGAAACTGCCCAGTCGAGCCAGGCAGGTTTATCAAATTCATCGCTATAGTTATTACTAATATTGATTCCACCTACCAAAGCGCTGCATGAATCAAACACCATGACTTTATGATGCAGCCTTCGCCCAAAGTAATAAGATTTGCTTCTGAAAATGGGTTCAAACTTTCTGAACTTAATACCTGAGCGCTGTAAATTTTTAATAAACTCAGCAGGCAGAGATTGTGAGGCATAGCCATCTACCAGCATATAGATCTTTACCCCTCTTCGGGCTGCTTTCATTAAAGCATCTGCCACCTGCTTGCCAGTTTCGTCATCTTCAAAAATGTAAATCTGAAAGTAGATGATGTGCTTTGCCTGTTCTATCAAATCCAGCAACTTGCCAAAGAATTCATTGCCAGCTCTTAAAAGCTTTACGTTGTTATGTGAAGTTTGCGAATAACTTATAGGACCTATCGCTTTAGCAATGGATGACATATTACAATACCTATCAATGCTATCAAGCTACAAAATTTTATTGAAGCTGATTATCATTCTTCCAGTATAGATTAGAATTTCATAAATGCATAGCCCTTTATTTGGTGTGTAGTTACTATGGTAAGCATGGAAAGCGCAGGTTTAATTTCTGGCGCCAGTTTATCGACATCAATTTTTCTAACCACCAATGATTGTCCGCATACATACAACTTAACACCGGCTGCTTTCAACTCTGTAAATAAAGCCAGGTTGGGATTGTCTTTTCCATATTTCTTTTTGTATGATTCATTGTCCATAACAGAAAAAGCAGCCGGACCATGAATGGCCAGCACAACATCCATTTGTTCTTTCAGAATTCCGCCTACTGCATGCAGGTTAAGCATACGCGCTGCATTGAAAAGCGCAGGATTAATTTCTTCAGGTTTATCGGGCCCGGAGTAAATATCAATTACAATTTTATATTCAAGATTCTTATCAGGCATTAGTGCATCGAAAGGCAATTCATAAACACCACCAAAACTTTGAATTACCGGGTTACGCATTTCCTGTGCATGCAAATAAAATTGACTAAGCGTACAGAGAATCAGCAAACAAAAAAGATAGCCTGATTTCATAATTTTTAATTAAGTTAATAGTACATCAATTATAGCTGAAGAAAATAATTATTAAAACTTCCAGTTAGCCTTATAATCTGCGCTCAACTTTTGATTCGTTAAGATGGATTTGATTAGTTCTACCGGCAGGTTATTTTCCTGCAGAATGGTATCGTGAAAATCTTTAGCAGACATTTTTCCGCTTGCTACCAGATCCTTATACAAGGCACGAAACTGCAAACCACCCAACATGTATGCCATTTGATATAAGGGGCCATAGTTGCCCATCAACGACCTTCGTACTTCTGCTTCAGCATTGGCACGTTCATGACCTACTTTGTCCACTAAAAAGTTGATACACTGTTGCGGTGTCATTTTATTGGTGTGATAGCTGATAGAGAAAATAATTCTTGCGCAACGATGCATGCGCCAGAATAACATGCCGATACGCTCTTCAGGTGTTTCAGGAAATCCCTCATCCCACAGTAACATTTCCCAATACAAGGCCCAGCCCTCTGTCCAGAATGGTGTATTGAAAGCCCTGCGATGCACCTTGTAGCGCTGCTGCATATATTGTTGCAGGTGATGGCCTGGAATCAACTCATGATGAACTGTTGATTTGGAAAAGTTTGGGTTATTACCACGCATGCTCATCATCTTGGCTTCATGCGGCATTTCCTGAGTGGGATATGAAATCTGAATCATCTCCCCTCCTAAGAAGAAAGGAGAAAATAATTGTTGTTCTGCGGAGAGCATGCGTGTACGCCAGGTTTCTTTAGCCAGTTCAGGTACAGTAATCAGATTTCTTTTTTCAATAAACTCAATGGCTTGCTCTGCTAATTCGTTTACCATTTCAGGTTGCATGCCGGGTTCTACATAAGTATTCTTTACTTGTTCCAGTGCAGCTTTCCAGTTGTTGCCATGCCCCAAATCATTTGAAGC
Source organism: Cyclobacteriaceae bacterium (assembly GCA_035327445.1). GTDB lineage: Bacteria > Bacteroidota > Bacteroidia > Cytophagales > Cyclobacteriaceae > DAOLDI01. The sequence continues at coordinate 2,081 of DAOLDI010000298.1, forward strand.
ACGCAGCATTTCTTTTTCGCACCAGGCAAACTCGCGCTCTGCAATTTTCAATAAATCAGCAGGCTTATGCGCAATAAATTCAAACTCGAGTAAGCGAACCATTTCCGCATCGCCAATGGGGCTGCCAATAATGCCGCTGCCATCATCCATGCTTTTGTCTTCCAGGCGATATTCCTTGATAAATGCCGCATACTTCTTCAACTCAGTATTTAATTCTTCATAAGGCTTGCTGCACCACCAGGTATATAAAGGATCATAATCCAGATAAAATTTATGTGCATCATCAAAAGCACGCATCAGTTGTTCAACAGCATCAGCCGCAAGCAATGCATTGCGATAAGATAATTTTCCCAATTTCTCAGCATTGCCCTTTGCTGATGCAGCCGTCTTCTTTAAATCATTAAACAAATTAGCGCTTGCCTGGGCATCGGGTTTATTGCCTCTTCTTCTGTGTTGAATAAATGACATCAGTTCTTTCTCAAAAGGCAGGTATTTGTTGATCTGGTTGTAACTTTCTTTACTCTGACCCAGGAAGTAAATATTGCGGTCGATATTTCTCTTGAGTAAAATATAATCTACTTGTTCTCCCTGGCTGAGCGAGGCGAAGGGAACTGCCTCCAGTTTCTTCATCCATTCCTGATGAAATTGCGGCATACGTGTAAGATACTCGGCAGAAATTTTTACCGTGTACTTTCTTTCCATTGCGGCTATATCTGCCTGGTACTGCACAATCATTTCGGGAATATTAACACTTGATCGGGCAATGATTTGACAAGAAATGAAAGTGCAGATAACAAGAGCTAAAGTTTTCATGGCTTAGAGATTTAGTGAGGTAAGATAAAAAAATGGCCTCCCAGGTTGAGAGGCCATCGTTATATTTTTGATGAGTTGCCGCTTATTTCATTTGGCTGGCACTTTCGGCATTACCGGGTGCGAGATTTTCTATCTTTTCAGCTACTTTGCTTTCAACTTCAGCTACTTTAGCTTCTACTTTTTCTTTTACTTCTTTTACTTTCTTAACTGCCTTTTGCTTAACGGCTTTGGCTTTCTTTACAGCTTGCTTCTTTACTGTTTTGCCTTTCTTAGCAAGCTTCTTACTGGCTGCCTTTGCCTTACCGGCTGTTTTCTTCACAACTTTCTTTGCAGCCTTTTTTGCTTTGGCTACTTGTTGCTTACCTTTTTTAACGGCTTTCTTTACCTTTTTTTTGGCGGCTTTTTTTGTTGCCTTGGCAGTTTTCTTAACTGCTTTCTTGATTGTTTTCTTTGCCATGGGATGGAAGTTTTGGTTGAGTTTGATAGGCAAAATGTACGAAATTATTAAATGTCTTCCCGCACTTATGAAAGATAAAATTACGGAGCCTCAGCATCTGGTTTAAAACTGAAACGCAGGTATTTGATATCCTCACCTTTGGCACTGAACATTTCTTCGTAGCGCGTTTTGATATCAAAGCATTCTGCGCGTAAGTCAGACTGGTACAGATTATCCGTAAATGCTAAATCAACGATGTCATCTCTTTCCTGAATGCATTCAAGTGTGTACTCATACAACTGGGTGTTATCAGTTTTAAGTCGTAACACACCGCCCGGCCGAATGATCTGCTTATAAAAATTCAGGTACCGGGGACTCGTTAACCTGCGTTTGATATC
>DAOLDI010000299.1:0-3717 GCA_035327445.1 Cyclobacteriaceae bacterium
GGCTTACGCGGTTTGCCTGTTGAAGAAACCATCAAAAACCTGCAGCAGATTATCGATAAGGTAAAACTGAAGTATCCGCAAGCAAAAATTGTATTGGCCGGTATGATGGTGCCCCCCAACATGGGACTTGAATATTCTGATAAGTTTCAGAAAATATATCCTGAACTTGCCGCAAAGAACAAAGCCACACTCATTCCTTTCTTACTCGAAGGTGTAGCCGGAGATCAAAGTCTTAATCTGCCTGATGGCATACATCCAAATGCGAAGGGCCACCAAAAGGTAGCCCAGCATATTATTGATATCTTAAGACCAATGCTCTAGACTTATTCAAACCTGAGTGAATCTATCGGATCTAATTTAGAAGCTTTGTAGGCAGGATAATACCCTGAGATTAGGCCAACCACAATACATATTATCAGTCCCACCATCATCCAGAGCCAGGGCAACACAAAAGACTTTATACCTAAGATGTTGGCAAAAAGATTACCGATTCCTATTCCAAAAATAATGCCGGCAAAGCCGCCCAGTACGCAAACAACAATTGCTTCAATTAAAAACTGCTGCCGAATTCTTTTTGGAGTTGCACCCAATGCTTTTCTCACGCCTACCTCACGTGTGCGCTCAGTAACTGAAACCATCATGATATTCATAAGCGCAATGGTAGCACCCAACAATGTTATAAAGCCAACACCGAAGCCTCCAAACTGCAAAGCGGAAATTATCGAGTTGAAACTTTCAGCAAGTGTTTCACTCTTTTCAATTTCAAAAGAATTTGGGTCTCCCAATTTATCATTTCTGATTTTGCGCATTAAACCGGTAGCTTCGCCTATTGCATATTCCATTTGAGTTAAATCTGAGATACCAACTGTTACCATATAAAACAGACTTCTGCCAGCTGCCAGTTTATTTGCAGCAATCAGTGGAATAAAAACACTGTTATCATAATTTGAGTCAGACATCTGCCCCTTCTCAACCAACACACCAATAACCCTGAACTTATTGCCATAGAAAGAGACCTCGGCATTCATCGGATCTTCGTTTTGATCAAACAAAGCATTAAAAACTTTTTTGCCTAACACAATTACATTAGAGCCATACTCAATTTCTATGTTAGAAAAATTTCTTCCCTTCCAAAGTTCTAATCCTTTTATAGCCAGGTACTCTTCATTAACTCCATACACACCAATATTGGGATTCGTTTTCTTCGATAATCTTTTTACTTCCGCAATACCGGTTAGATTGGTGTGAACACTTATGGCAGATGGATAATTATACTGCTTTACAAAACGATTAATCTGGTTAAGATTAACTTTCTCATAAGTTTTTTGCGATACACCTTCCTGGCTTCTGCCTCTGTTTACTTTTGAAGAAATTTCAAACGAATTTACGCCCAGATCTGCCAAACTGCTGTTAACTGAATTTTCAATTCCGTCAATGGCAGTTAAAATACCCACTAATGACATTATACCTATAGCAACTATGGCGGCAGTAAGTACCGATCGTAAAAGATTTGCCTGAACAGATCTTAAACCCTCTTTGATATTTTCTTGTAAATTCATCTCTTTAAACGAAACAATCTGCTAAACTTATGATGTTTAACAGAAAGGGCAAATTTATATGAAGATGAGGGTAAAAACGTTGATTTTGTGCTTTGGGTTATTTTTTCTTTTGGCTTCCAAAACTTTCGCTGCCTATTTATTCATTCCCATGGACGAAAAGCAGACCAACCACTTAAAAGCCTATGGTATAGCTTACTGGATTTTAAAAACAGAAACGGAGCTAGACTGGCTGCTGAATTACCGGGGCGGAAGCTTTATGGTAAAGTACAGTCCAACATTTCAGAATGAATTGATAGTGAGAGGCGTAAGCTATGAAATGATTTCAGATGCACAGGCAAATGCCATACTCACTGAAGTGGCCAGCCCTGCACTAAATTATGATGTAATGCGCCTGGATAAATGCCCGAAGATTGCGGTTTACTCGCCCAAAACAGCCAAACCCTGGGATGATGCCGTAACCCTTGTACTCACCTATGCAGAGATACCCTATGATATTGTGTTTGACGATGAAGTAATAGCCGGCCTGCTGCCGCAGTATGACTGGCTGCATTTGCATCATGAAGATTTCACCGGACAGTTTGGTAAATTCTATCGCAGCTACAGCCATATGCCCTGGTACCAGGAGCAAGTTGCCGAGTACAATGAAATAGCCAGGAGAAACGGATTCAATAAAGTCTCTCAGCTTAAGCTTGCTGTTGCCAAAAAAATAAAAGAGTTTGTAAGTGGCGGTGGATTCATGTTTGCCATGTGTTCGGCTACCGACACATTTGATATAGCCCTGGCCGCTGATGGTGTTGATATTGTTGAGCGCATGTATGATGGCGACCCTGCCGACCCGAACGCACAGCAAAAATTAAATTTTGACAACACCTTTGCCTTCAAAGATTTTACACTCATTAAAGATCCGTATTTCTATGAGTTTTCCAGTATTGACAATATGCCGCAAGAGCGTGGCGTAAGGCAGGATAATGATTACTTCCAGCTTTTTGAATTTTCTGCCAAGTGGGATCCGATTCCTTCCATGCTTACGCAAAATCATACGAAAGTCATCAGGGGATTTTACGGCCAGACAACTTCATTCAAAAAACAATATGTTAAAGGAGATGTAGTGGTGATGGGAGAAAACCGTGATTTAAAGGAAGTTAAGTATATACACGGTGTGCTGGGTAAAGGATTCTGGACATTCTATGGAGGTCATGATCCGGAAGATTATCAACATCAGGTTGGAGAAGAACCAACAGATCTTAATTTGCATCCCAATTCTCCGGGATACAGACTAATACTCAACAATATCCTGTTTCCAGCCGCGAGAAAGAAAAAACAGAAGACCTGATTAAATGTTATTATGATTTGGAAATTAAGTGTATTGACAGTCATTTGCTGCCTTGCTGCTTGTACTGCGCAAAAAAAAATGGCGGCTGACATGGATGAAGTAGTAAAGCAATATTTAGGAACCTCAGCATATATTGCTGAAGCTAACGCTACTGATGAATACGTGCTTTGTTATACTGAAAACAAAAGCCAGTTAAACAGCATGGCAAGCATAAAATTTGCTGTGTACCACAAAGCATCTAACAATCTGGTGTTTAAAGGTAATATCAGAGACGGATACATCAAGTGGATTAATGATTTTGAACTTGAGCAGTTCGATCCGCCCGGTTTGGCCGAAGATGGCAAAACAGAGAACGATTATAAAAAGGTAATTAATGTTAAAACTTATAAGAAATAAGTGATGAATTTTTTGAGAAACAGTTTCTTTTTTTTCGCGCTGATTATTTTTTCATGCAATCAACAAGAGCAAAGATTAACAGAAGATATTTGTATTGAAGATATATCTTCCGAGGCACTTTTTGCTGAATACATGAATAGCAAAATAGCCAGGCGTCATGCAGGTTATGCCAAGTATGATGGCCCCGATAAATTTTTAGAATATCATACAGGCATTAGAACCAGACACGATCAGGCTGCGCCAGAATATCCTGCCAATTATCGCTTAAGAGAATTGGAAATGGCTAAGCAGCAAGTCATGTCTGTTAAAAACAAACAAGCAACTAATGCCCGATTTGAAAACACGAATGGTGTAATCAGCTTTACAGAGCGCGGACCCTCAAACTCACCGGGCAGAACACGCACACTTTTAGTTATGCCCCAGGACCCT
>DAOLDI010000300.1:0-3712 GCA_035327445.1 Cyclobacteriaceae bacterium
CAATAGATTGTACACATCCGGCACCATCATCATGCGCTCCTTGTCCCAGGTCCCATGAATCTAAATGGCCACCTACTACAATGTATTCATTTGGTAAGCGCTTACCTTTCAATTCACCCACAACATTGTGCGAAGGTTTATCTTCAAGTGTTTGACAATGTGTTTCAAAATAAAAACGCAGATCAGGATCATCTTTCAATAAAACACTCAATTGTTCTGCATGCCTTGTGGCAATAGCAATGGCCGGAATTTTAGGAATGTTCAAGCGATAATTCAAACCACCGGTGTGCGGATAATCTTCAAGATTAGAACCCATAGAACGCACCACCACACCTGCCGCTCCATATTTGGCAGCTTCTGATGCGCCTGAAGCACGCTGCCCAACCGCGCCACCATAAGCTGCAAAAGTGTTGATTAAAGGAGGATCAAAAGGACGATTGAAGAAAACAATATTGCCTTCAATTTTTTCTTTGCCCAGTTTTTCAAGTTCATCAAATCCTTTTACCTCAATTACTTTTCCATAAACACCTGAAGGCCCTGTGCCTACTGACATGCCGATGGCACAAACATTAAAATCGAAGGCGCCTTTTTTTGATTGTACTACACGGCCAATTTCTTGTTGCCCGCGTACCCAATGCGGTACCATTACATCTTGCAGAAAAACTTTGTCAAAATTTAATTCAGTCATCACTTGCCGACTCCACTCAACTGCAGCAGCAGCCTGCGGAGAGCCGCTAATGCGCGCGCCAATTTTTGTAGTTAAGTATTCCAGCATTTCATACGATTGTCCATCGCTTAAAGCCTTATCAAAAATGGCTTTAATCATTTTCTCATCTTCAGTTTGAGCAAATGATATGCTGAATATTAAGCATAGTGATAAAAAAGTTGAGATTTTTTTCATGATTTTACTTAACTAATTTTGCTTCTCTTAGAATATACATGTGATGCTCAGGATCACTGGCATTCAACTCCAATTTCCCTTCCATCAGCACAGCAGAGGTACTGAACTTTAATTTTTCTTTGATGTCTAACTCAATTACTGTTTCTGGCCCTGCACCTCCGCAGAAAAAACATAAATTAAATGGCAAGGCCGATAACATGTACACCTGTTTATCGCCCAACTCACTCAGTGGAATCAGATACCCTTTCAATTTAATTTGCTTGCCGTTCCATGCCTGCAAACCCCGGCTGAATTTGGGCACATCAATTTCATAACCATATTGCTTATCTAATTTGCTCTCAAAGCCCACCTCGGCCAATACCTGCCAGAAATTTTCTGGCATTTGTGCCACTGCGATAAACGAAAATGAAAAACAAATAATGAAAAGAATGCAACGCATTTATGTGCCGTTAAACTGGCCTGAAGTTATTATTTTTTAATATTCGCAGATGGAATTCTTTTTTCTGGTACTGGCAGGCATATTAGGCGGTTTTATAGCCGGACTCGTGGGTATTGGCACCGGCATTATCATGCTGGCCATTATTCCGATGGTATTACCCAACTATGGCGTTAAACCCGATGACCTGGTTACTTATACTGTGGCCAACACCATTTTTGCTACCATGTGCTCGGCCCTGGTAAATATTTTTACTGTATTGCGGCAGGGAAATATGCAATGGAAAAAAAGTTTACTGGTAAGTTTAGCTGCAACCCTTACCGCCATTTTTGTTTTCGAAACTTTTGTGAAGAGCGATTACTACTCAAAGACTTTATTCAACAGCATTGTAATACTCTTGCTTATAGTGATCATCTACCGAACCATAAAAAAATTACGCATTGAAAGACATAAACCCGAACGCAGCAATACAACAAAATTGAGTTTAGCTGGCGCTTCTGCTGGTGCACTGGCTGCGCTTACCGGTTTAGGCGGAGGCGCAGTGTTAATGCCCATGCTTAACCTCTGGTTGCGCATGGATATCATCAAAGCAAGGAATATTTCATTTGTTACGATTTTTTCAATTGCCACTGTACTATCAGTAATAAATCTTTTTGGTAATTCTCCAGACGCATCAGTGAATGCCCAAGGTCTAATTATTTATCAATTAATTTTGCCTATTTCTATCGGAGTGGTTATAGGTTCCCCGCTGGGAGTACTTTCAGGCAATCGGGTTAAACCAAAAACAATAACTGTGCTTTTCTTGCTGATTACAAGCCTGGTTTTACTAAGAAAAATCATGGAATTGGCCGGCTGAACTCTTGATTCTATTAATATGTTTTTTGAGTAACAATTTGTTACTCAATGTCACTATTTAGTAAAGACTTTATTATGTAATTTTGATTATGCATCATGTAAGAGACTATATCATCATCGACAAAGAAATCCTATCAGGAAATCCTGTTTTCAAAGGCACAAGAGTTCCAGTACAAACTTTATTTGATCATGTAGAAAGAGGACTTTCTCTGGATGAGTTTTTAAGTGATTTTCCCAGTGTTACCAGGGGTCAGGCCATTGCTGTATTGGAAATAGCCAGTAAAATTTTAAGCTCGAAGAATATAGAAAAAATCTATGAAACTGCTGCTTGACGAAAACCTTCCCAAACGTTTAAAGCAGGATATGAGTGAGCATGAAATTTATACTGTAGCTGAAAAAGGTTGGGCCGGTTTTACAAACGGGAAGTTACTGGAATTACTTATCGCCAATAAATTTGATGCCTTTTTAGCTTTCGATAAAAATCTTCAGTACCAACAAAATTTTAAAAAATATACAATTAGTGTAATTGTTTTGAATGCCATGGATAATAGTTACTTGACATTAAAAAACCTTGTACCTCAATTAAAAAAGTACTTAACACTAAATTAAAGCCTGGCTCAACTGAAATAAAAATATAAATCAATATGCCATTTCTATTCGACTCATTCAAAAACTGGAAAGCCTACAGCGCAGAAAAAAATAAAACGCTGGTGGATGTTGTAATAGCCTATGAAGTTGAACAGAAAGGCAGAACAGAACAACAGATTTGGGAAGGCTTGCAAAAAGCATGGGAGGTAATGAAAGATGCTGTGCAAACCGGACTCACCGAAGACATGACTTCACGTTCGGGTATGGTAAACAATGGCGCAAAGAAAGTTTACAATCATCCGCAAACTGTTTTATCCAAAGAATTTCAAAACCTGATTTCGCGTGCATTGGCTGCCAAAGAAGTAAACTCCTGTATGGGCCGGGTAGTGGCTGCACCTACTGCGGGTGCCAGCGGCATTATGCCTGGAGTTTTATTTACACTTCAGGAAATTCACCAGGTGCCTGATAAAAAAATTCTGGAGGCCATGTTACTTGCCGCAGGCATTGCATTGATCATGGAACAGAAAGCCAGCATTGCCGGTGCCGTGGGTGGTTGCCAGGCAGAAACCGGAACTGCCGCAGCCATGGGCGCAGGCGCCATTGTGTATTGCTTAGGCGGAAACACCGATCAGATTTTTAATGCCGTAGCCATTACTGTGCAATGTATGTTGGGCTTGGTTTGCGATCCGGTGGCCGGATTGGTTGAAGTGCCCTGTATTGTACGCAATGCAAGTGCCGCGGCCATTGCCAACAGCTCGGCACAAATTGCGTTGGCCAATGTTGACAGTGTAATACCCGTTGACGAAGTAGTAGAAGCTATGGGAGAAATTGGCGCGAGTATGGAAACCCGTTACAAAGAAACTGCGCTTGGAGGTTTGGCAGCTACACCTACCGCACAACAAATTGCCAGCAAGGTGTTAATACATGATATT
>DAOLDI010000301.1:0-3707 GCA_035327445.1 Cyclobacteriaceae bacterium
CTGCACCTGCATGCTGGTACTTGCTTTTAAGTTCATTGGTTTACCTCTGAAACCAGACTTATGCGCGGCCGATAATTCCTGCGCATAATTCAAACCGGCAGCTTCAAATAATTTTCTGGCGGTTGGATTCGATACCCAGCCAATGGCAGCGCATTGATATTGTTCTTTACCTCTGGGGTCTAAATACAAGCGCGAAGAATTCCAGTTATTCTGCACTACCCAAAAGCCATATCCGGCAGGCACATCATCGTGCACAATCAAACATCCTTTGGCGCCTTGCCGGGCAGCTTCTTCAAACTTGTAGGTCCAGCGGCCATAATATGTCATGGTATTGCCTTTAAAGAAAGTAGAATCACCTGTACCAAAACCGGGATCGTTCACAAACACCACCACAATTTTATCTTTCACATCAAGGCCTTCATAATCATTCCAGCCATACTCAGGCGCTACCACGCCAAAGCCGGCAAATACCAGATCTTCATTACGCAGTTCAATGCTTTCATCTCTGCGTTCTGTCCATATCACATAATCTTTTAGTCCTTCCAATGTGATGTTTCCTTTTTTAGAATTTACTGTCATCTGGGAGGCAGCTGTGGTTGTAATTTCCACCATAGGTACTTCCTGCATATAACTATCACCATTACCTGGCGCTAAGCCCAAAGCCTTGAATTCCTTTTCTAAATAGGTCAGGGTTTTCTTTTCGCCCTCTGTAAAAGGCATGCGCCCCATGAATTCATCAGAGGCAAGCGTAACAATATGCTTTTCCAGTCCTTCGGTTGTAAAAGTAAATTCAGTTTGTTCAGTGGCTTGCTGGCAAGCTGTAAAGCAAATGAGCAAGCTCAGTAGTATTAAATTGATGCGCTTCATAGTAGAATTATTTTGGTTCAAGTTTAAACAAAGTATTGATATATGCGACCGGAATTACAGGAAGGGAGTTTCTGATTAATTTATCCTTGAACAAAATATTTTAAAAGCCTAAATTTATTTAGTTTCACAGGTGATGTTTCGATTTACAATTGCCATATGCGCTTTCATATTAAGCTTGCCTGCATTTACACAGGAAGCTAAGCCCATGCTTAGGGTTTTTTATAGCGCTGATGCACAAGGCAAATGGACTGAAGACAGCCGTATGTTAATGACCTACGATGCGCAGGGAAGGCAGATAGCTTTTAGCTATAGCATGTTAAGCGATGATAAAATGATGTGGCACACACTTAGAAGTGAGAGATATGCTTATGATGGAAGGGGTAATCAGGTTTATATCGAAACAAATAGGTACGAACAAAATACAGGTGTATTGACTGAGCGTAGAATTTTTGAAATGGCCTACAATGATCGTAATCAACGCACAACCATGCACGCTAAAGTTGAGTTTCTTTTAAGTAACCAAAGCGATGAATATGAATCATTGATGGAGTACGATCAAAACGCTTGTCTGAGGTCAGAAGCTGCTGTAAACAGGTTTAGTAGTGGAAATGAATTTAGCTATCGAATATATTATGAGAATGATGTTGACTGCAATGTGCTGGTACGTGAAAGTTTTGAAACAATTGGAGGTAATGAAAGATTGCAACTAAGAAGGATATTCACTTATGAATCTGGTTTGCTTGTATTGGAAGAAGAGTTCACTTTTGACGAAGAGGGTTTACCCATTCCGGGGATCAGGAAAAGTTATTCATATAATGCTGCAGGCCTGCTAACTGAGCAATTAGAAGAATATTTATTTTCTGATGTATATGCAGATATACGTCTTCGTTTTTATTATGATGAGCAGCAAAGGCAGATCAGAACAACTAATGAATTATTGTGGCCGGGATCAACAGACTGGGTGCTTAACGGAGAGCATCATTATGGTTATAATGACAGAGGTTTGATGATATCCGAACACTTAGTAAGCTATTCTGAAAACTCAATTGATGGATATCTTAATGAAAGCACTTTTGACGATAGTGATAAATTGATTGAGGAACAAAAGAAAACGTATAGAACAGATGCAACAGGAACACGCATTATGTTCAATCAGCATACCAACTATCTTTATGATTGCAGTGGTCGTCTGCACGAAAGTATTATCACCGATTTATTGGCGTCCACTTCTGAGTTAAATCGAAAAATTGTTGAAATTTATCCCAACCGCCCTGCCTGTGATCCGCTGCCACCGATAGAAGTATCCGTATTTCCCAATCCCACAAAAAACAAGGTACAGGTAGTGTGGAATGAGATGCAAACTGAAAACAATGAAATCACTTTGCTGAATGCCAAAGGCGAATTGATGCAGCGATACGCAGCAGCGCAATGGCAAAGACCGTTTGAAATCGACCTGAGCGGTTTAGCTGAAGGTATGTACTTTGTGCGTGTAAAAGGAACCGCAGGAGAGGTGGTACGAAGGGTATATCTGAGTAAATAAAAAAAGGTCAGTACACATACCGACCTTTCCAATTCATTTTTCTTTTGTTTAGTAGCGTCTGGGTCTTTCTGCCCGGCCGCGACTATCTTTCCTGCCCCCACCTGATTTTCTTTCAGGTCTTCCACCACTAAACTTTCTTCCGCCACTTCTGCTTCTGCCTGAGCGTCCGCCTCCATCGCTACTTCTTTCAGATGAAAGTTCAACACGCACTTGTCTTCCTTCAAATTCTACATCTTTCAATCCGTTAATCACCGCATCGCTGTGGCCCTTCTCAATTTCAAAGAAAGAGTAAGCACCCTTGATGTCGATTTTGCCAACAAGAGATCCTTTAAGCTGACAGCACTCGTCCAGCATTTCCAGTAAGGTAGCCTTATCCAAATCATCCATCTTGCCGATATTGATAAAAAAGCGATCGCCTGTACTGTAACGCTCTCCATCTCTGCTTTCACCTTTAGCCTGTACATTCAGATCAGGTGCGTTGCGGTAGTATTCTAAAAAGCGGTTAAACTCTAATGATGCAAAACGTTTGATCAGTTGCTCTTTGGTAAGTTCTTTCAGGTCATCATAGATTTCTGGTAAAAATTCTGCCAGTTCATCTTCATTTACTTTTACCTCTTTTACTTTGTGCATAAGCGCAAGCAATTGCTTCTGACAAACTTCTTGTCCGTTAGGCACCATAACACGTATAAACTGGCTTTTCAGCGATTTTTCTATTTGCTTTAGCTTTCCAACTTCTCTTGGGTTGATCATGGCAATAGAAACTCCTTTCTTACCTGCGCGAGCTGTTCTGCCACTGCGGTGGGTATAGAATTCCATTTCATCGGGTATGTTCATGTGAATAACATGCGAAATGTTTTCCACATCAATACCTCTTGCGGCCACATCAGTGGCTACCAGAATCTGTAATGATTTTTGTCTGAACTTCATCATCACGCGGTCGCGCTGCTGTTGGGTTAAATCTCCGTGCAGGGCATCGGCATTGTATCCATCTTTCATCAGCATCTCAGCCACTTTTTGTGTGTCGATGCGTGTGCGGCAAAAAATCAATCCGAAGATATCGGGGTTTACATCCAGGATGCGCTTAAGGGCAAGGTACTTGTCTTTCTCAGGTACCATTACATACTGGTGTTCGATGTTTACGTTACCGGTATTCTTTTCACCCACGGTAAGTTCTTCCGGATCGCTCATGTAATTGTTGGCGATGGCGCGAACTTCTCTGGGCATGGTTGCCGAGAACAACCAGGTGATTTTGGTATCGGGTGTTTTAGAAAGTATCTCATCGATTTCCTCCTTAAAGCCC
>DAOLDI010000302.1:0-3704 GCA_035327445.1 Cyclobacteriaceae bacterium
ATGCGCAAAAACTAGGCTTTACAAGCGGTGCCGCTTTGTATCCCATGGTAACCATGAACGGAGAAGAATGCCACAACGAATGGGAAATTACTTTTGAAGAGATACATCGCAATGGCGCCATTGCTTTTGCTATTTATGATTACATCCGCTACACCGGTGACCAGCATTATTTAGCGGAGTATGGATTACAAGTACTCATTGGTATCTCACGCTTTTGGGCACAGCGGGTAAATTGGTCGGCAGACAAAAACAAGTACGTGATGCTGGGCGTAACAGGCCCGAATGAATATGAAAACAACGTAAACAACAATTGGTACACCAATACCATTGCGGTGTGGTGTTTGAAATACACACGCGAGGCCTTAGATTGGGTGAAGCAACATCATGCGGATGTTTATCAGAAAATTTCTGCTGAGTTAAACCTGAAGCCAGAAGAGCTGAACAAGTGGCAGGATATTGCTGAGAAGATGTATTATCCCTATGACGAAAAGCGCAATGTATTTGTGCAGCAGGATGGTTTTTTGGATAAGGAATTACTTACCGTGAAGGATTTAAGAAAAGAAGACCGTCCACTAAATCAGAAATGGAGCTGGGACAGAATTTTGCGTTCATGCTTCATCAAACAAGCTGATGTTTTACAAGGTTTGTATTTACTGGAAGAGCAGTTTGATACAAAGACTATCCAAAAGAATTTTGATTTCTATGAACCCATGACGGTGCATGAGTCATCGCTTTCACCTTGTGTACATGTAATACTTGCTTCAAAACTCGGCTATGAAGAGAAAGCCTACGAAATGTACCTGCGCACTTCTCGTTTAGATTTAGATGATTACAACAATGATACCGAAGATGGTTGCCACATTACCAGCATGGCAGGCACCTGGATGGCCGTGGTAAAAGGTTTTGGTGGCATGAGAGTAGAAGATGGTCAACTGCATTTCAATCCATTTATTCCAAAGCAATGGCAATCATACACTTTTAAGATAAAGTTCAGGGGTAGGGTGATACAGTTGTTTGTAGATAAATCAGGCACAAAATTAAACTTGCAATCGGGTGAACCTTTAACCGTTTTTATTGGTAAGGAGGAAGTGTAGCATTATCTTAATTTTTTGTGTCGAAGAAAACAGTAGTCATAGGCGCCAGCACCAATCCATCCAGGTATGGTTATATCGCCAGCCATATGTTAAATGAGCACGGTCATGAACTTGTACCAGTGGGTATCAAAAAAGGAGCGGTAGCAGGCAAAGAGATATTGGATTTAAAAAGCAAACCTGCCATAGCTGGTGTGGACACCATAACCCTATACATCGGTCCGCAGAATCAACCTGAGTGGTACGATTATATTTTAAGCCTCAAGCCTAAGCGCATCATCTTCAATCCGGGTACAGAAAACCATGAATTAGAAAAACTTGCGCAAGCACAAAATATAGAAACCGAAGAGGCTTGTACTTTGGTCTTGTTAAGCACGGGACAGTATTAGTTAGTCATTTAGACATTAGGTCTTAGGCATTGGGCATTAAGTCTTGGAATCCTGACGCTATCGGTCATGACGCTTTTGCGTTTGGAATTTGAGATTTGTAATTTGGAGCTTTTACCTCATCTATTCTCCACCTCAATCTTCTCCAGGTCTTTTTGCAGCGAGTTCATGTGAACTATTGTGCCATTAGCGCGCATGGTATCCTTCATTTGTTGAAGTTTTTCGTAAAAGTTTTTATCGATAGGATTATCAACAACAGAGAATAATTGCAGATTGTTGAATGAGGCCAGATCAAGTGGTAATTCTTGCAGGTTATTTCTTGACACATCCAGGTTTTCTAATTGTGTAAGTTGTAGTACAGGTAGAGGGAAGGATGTAAATGAATTATTATTCATGCGCAATACTTCAAGCTGTTTCAGCTTAGCTATACTTTCTGGCAGAAAGCTTAGACGGTTATTGTGGATATACAATTCTTTAAGCACTTGCAATTCGCCAATTTCTTCGGGTAAAATAAATATGCGGTTGTTTGACAAATAAAGAACCTCCAATGCTTTCAATTGGCCAATGGCTGGTTCAATTGTTTCAATCTGGTTAAAATATAAATCAATATTGCTTAGGTTTTTTAATTGATAAACTCCTGCCGGAATTTCCTTGAGTTCATTGCGGTAAAAAGATAGCTCCCTTAATTTCTGAAGCTTTTGAATATTGTCGTCTACTTCAGTTATCTTATTGTGATTAAAGAGCAGCTTGTACAAATTATCAAACTCTCCAATCCAGGCAGGTACCTGCGTGATTCGGTTGGCCTGTAAATCGAGCTGGGTAAGTCTTGCGTTGGGTTTAACTTTTTTATCGTTAAGCGTAAGCTGATTGCCCTTCAGAATCAGTTCGTCCAGATTCTTGTTTTTACTGATATGAGGAAAATGGGTAATAAAGTTGTTGGAGAGATCGAGTTTATGTAAGGCTTTGAGTGATTTATAAGAGGTGGGGAGTTTATCCTCGTTGCCACCTTTTACAATTAAAGTCCTGATACTTTTGTTACGGGCGATTCGCAGGGCCTTTTGCGAACGGTGGTTGTATACGTAAACTTTGTTCAGGCCCTTCATTTTTTTGAGCTTGCGAGGTAGTTTATCGATTTTAGTATTTACCAGCTCCAGTTCCTGAAGGTTCCGGCATGAAAATACCGCTTTTGGAAGACGCCTTTGTTTGTAATCTGAGATACTAAGTCTTGTTACTTTTGCATTATCAGTAGAAGACAATTCTGATAACTGTGTAAAGTTCAAGTTAGGATCATAAACTGCCCTATAACCAATTATGGCTTCAGACCTTACTTTGAAATGTAGTAATCTTAAACTATCAACTATTCTTTTGTCTTCTGCTGTTTCGTATTTGTAATTTCTTTCCTTCGAGAAAACTTCCAAAGTTGAACTCACTTCAACATATCTAACAGAGTCGGCAACAGAGCGGTAAACAGGAACATTTCGCTGGGCATAACCCGGAAGTAGAATACATCCAAACAGAATCAAAATCAGCAGCTTTTTCATGCATTAAAACTAAGTATTTAGTTGATTATTAGCAATTGATTGTAAGCAAGTTTTAAGGGCTCGAATTCAAGCCGATTTTATAGCTTTTTATTCCCTGAAAAACATCATTTTCAGGTATTTATTACGTATTTTCGCAGGTTATTAAATCATAGAAATGTCAGACAAAAAACAAGCACAATCTGCTAATTATTCAGCAAGTAATATCCAGGTTTTAGAAGGTTTAGAAGCGGTAAGAAAAAGGCCGGCCATGTATATTGGCGATGTGGGCAATAAGGGCTTGCACCACCTCATTTGGGAAGTAGTTGATAACTCCATAGATGAGGCTTTGGCAGGGTACTGCGATGAAATAACAGTTACTATTAATGAAGATAATTCGGTAACCGTAGAAGACAATGGCAGGGGTATTCCTACCGATATGCACGAGAAAGAAAAGCGTTCGGCCCTGGAAGTTGTGATGACTGTGCTGCATGCCGGAGGTAAGTTTGATAAAAACACTTATAAAGTTTCCGGAGGTTTGCACGGGGTGGGTGTCTCATGTGTAAACGCCTTGTCTGACCTGCTTACGGCTACTGTGTACCGTGAAGGGAAAATCTTTCAACAAGAATACAGAAGGGGTGTACCACAATATCCGGTAAAAGTTATTGGTGAAACCCAGAAAACAGGAACTACCGTAACCTTCAAGCCCG
>DAOLDI010000303.1:0-3695 GCA_035327445.1 Cyclobacteriaceae bacterium
CCAAGTATATTTTTGTCTGAAGAGCAGGAAAAGAATAGTTGCAATAGCAAAGCTGTTTGAGGAGTGCCCGGATGCAAAACCAAACCGGCCCCCTTTATAATCATTTACCGTATGCACCAAGCCATCAAGCGCGGGTTCATGCGATGGTCTTAATCTTTCAAAAAATGGTTTCATAAAACCAGAGGTGATCTGATCTGCTGCAAGTATTACCAAAGCAATGGCCAATAGAATCAGCCAGGTTTCTTTTTGATAATTCTTAATGATAAGCGCAATGAATACTAAATAAAGGGGAATCCAGTTGCTGATGCCCGACATGAACCACATAATACTATCCATAACCGGATGATGCATGCGGTTAAAAAATAAGAAGACTTCCGTGTCGAGTTCTAAAAGATATTGCAACATGATTTATATCCAGTTTTGTTGGCTTTTTAAAACGGCCAGGGTTTTGGCTTCTTCAGAATCGTGCATCACTTCAAAGTGGTAATTCCATTTGGCTGTGGGTGGTAAGGCCATTAAACCCTGCGATCCTTTTCTGTCTGTTTGTATCACAAATTTCGTTCTTCTGTCGTAAATGAGGTTAAACTCAACAAATCTTCCTCGCCTCAATAATTGCCATTGCTTTTCATTAGTTCCGTATTGCCTCTTTTTATTTCGTTCAAATAATTCACCGTAAATAGGGAAATATGCTTTGCCTATGCTTTTGATGAAATTCCAGCGGCTTTCTCTTTGCTGACCGTATTCTTCAGTCAGCTGATCGAAATAAATGCCGCCAATGCCCAGACTTTCTTCCCGGTGCCTGAGATAAAAATATTCATCGGCTGCAGCTTTAAATTTCTGATAAGAACCAGGGTCGTGCAAATCGCAACGCGATTTGAGTTGTTCATGAAAAAACTTTGCGTCTGCTTCGCTTACGTAATGCGGTGTTAAATCCATACATCCGCCAAACCACCATAAATTATCAGTGTCATCTGCCTGATCAGGAAAAAAAGATTCAAAATACCTTAAGTTCATGTGCATGATGGGCATCATCGGACTTTGCGGATGCATCACAACAGAAAGACTCGTTGAGAAAAAATGCGGCATAGAACCATCAGCATGTGGAAGAAGTTTCAACTCTTTCATCAGTTGTGGTTTACAAACAGCTTTTACTTCAGAAAAACTTAAAGCACCGTATTCTATGTGTTCGCCTCCTTCTATAATTTTCGAAATGCCAGAACTACCCGCAGATTGATTCCAGTCAAAAGTTTTAAAGGGTGCTTTGTCATCCGATGAAGATAATTGTTCGCTTAGTTCGTTTTGTAAACTCAGCAAGCCATTACGTACAAGCTTTCTCATGTTGGTACTTATTCCACTTTGTTGCGACCTAATTCAGAACCAGGCACATTGATCTGCGGCCCAAAGAACAATGCATTCAAAAACAATTTATTTGTACCATACCAGTAAGCCCTGAAGTTGGGGTTCTCTGCAAACAAAATCACACGCCCGCTGCCTTGTCCGCTAACTAAGATAGAAGCCGAGTTGGCAATTTTGGGCGCTTGCGATTTATGCAGGTAACCACCAATCAGAGGATTGGCCGTGTATTGCGCTACAGTAGCATAAGGATTTTTAGATGGTTTTAAATACGTGCGGTTGTTGCGGTACACAGGTATTTTCCTGTCGGTAAATCCAAAACCAATAGGGTGTGTAATATCTAAATCAACCTGGAAGATTGAACCACCTACTTGTCTGGCACCTTCACGTTTCTGCGCATCTTCAAAATTATAACGTGGTGTTGTTTTGGCTGTGTCCTGGCCGATAAGACTTTCTTTCGCCAAACTATTACGAATTGCCCACTCACTTGCAGTTTTAAAAGTGATGAGCGTACCTCCCTGCTGTAACCATGTTTTGATTTGCTCAACCTGATTTTTGTCGAGGTTGTACGAGCCACTCACCATGATGAGCACATTGTAATCGCTAAGCTTGGCGCGTGAAAAATTATTGATGTCTACTTTGGTGATGGGCATACCAATGCGCTGGTCGAGCAGATGCCAGATTTCACCGGCTTCGTAACTGAACACACCATTGCCAATAATCATCAATGGTTTTACTTTTTCAATCACGCGAAAATTTCCTGAGCCCAAATCCACACCGGCTAAACTATAACCAGTGTTTAGAGCATGCACATCTATGCTGCAATCTTTACTGATTTGCTGCAGGGCTTTGTGAATTTCTTCAGATGATTTTTTTTGGTCTTGCACACTGATGAGCAAAGTGCCATAACTAAAATCTTTTCTTACACCTTCAACTGTTGCGCTAAAAGGCTGATAGGCAGTCTTTACAAAAATATCCTGTTCATGTAATTGATGAATGGCTTTGTGTGCGTTGTAATCTGTCAACTCAATGGCATAAGCGTAAGCACTTTGCTTCACACTCGCTGGCCTGTAAGACAAAGCAGATTTTATTTGTTCGCCTTTAGTAAATGCTCCCCTGATTTCTGCATGTGGTAAATTGAATGCCTGCACTACACTCCAGGTGGAAGCATCATAAAACAAACTGTCGGTGTAGGTGATTTGCTTTTCGAAGAGTGAGCGTACCAGTAAATAATTTTCTTGTTCAGTTGGAATGAGATAAGCTTTTCCTTTTTCATAATTTTTTCCGCCCATGCTCATGTCGCGACTTAATTCATATACCTCTACTTCATGCAGCAGTGCCAGATTTACAAAAGCCTGTGTGCGGTTATTGTCTTTGCTGTCGCCAAACACATAAGCTTTGATGGGATTGGCTTTGGCCTGATTGGCAGTAGTGCGATAAAAATCTCTTCTGAGTTTATACAAATTTTGCCGCTCGGCTAATGAGGCGCGTACTGTAGTGAGTGAAGTGATAAACTGATTGCGTATCGTGAATGCAAAAGTTAGCGGTACTGTGTTGGTATTTTGTAAATGACCTCTTGAACTGGCCTGTTCAAACAAAAATCCTGCACCCCCATAAAAGTTTACATAGCTTGAGCCATATCCCGGATAGAGTTTATCAAACAACTCTTTGGTGAAATACAATGAACCGATATCATCCAAAGCTTTCGCAAAATGCTTTCCGAAGTTAGGGTAGATGGTATTGTATAAGTAATCAGGGACAATGGGATTGTTGCTGCTGTTCTTACCCGGGTCAAAATAAAAATTCATGTTGGTGCCCATCTCGTGATGGTCGGTCATTACATAAGGCCTCCACTGATGAAATAATTTCATGCGGTTTTTACTTTCAGGATGAATACCTAAAAACCAGTCGCGGTTCAAATCAAACCAGTAATGATTAGTTCTGCCTCCGGGCCATACTTCATTGTGTTCACGGTCTAAGCCATCAGCCACCAAAGCTTCGGCCTTGTGCATGTTGGCCCAGTGTGAATGTCTGTCTCTGCCATCCGGATTGTACACAGGGTCAAGCAATATCACCATCTCCTTCAACCAGGTTTGGGTTTCTTCTGATTCATTGGCTACGAGATAATACGCAGTAAGCATGGCGGCTTCTGTGCTTGATGGTTCATTGCCATGCACATTGTATCCTAAGTGAATCACCAGGGGTTCATTATCTGCTGAGGTAGATGTATTCCTTGTTAAATGTTTTTGACGGATGTCTTCCAGTCGTGCATGGTTTTGTGCGCTGGTAATGATGGCCGTAATCTGCACGCGGTGTTCATAGGTTTTACCAATTTCCATTAA
>DAOLDI010000304.1:0-3693 GCA_035327445.1 Cyclobacteriaceae bacterium
GAAAGTCATCACCCAAGTGATAGACAACTTAGACAATGAGCCTAAGCTTGCTTTTCTTCCTACCAAAACCAGGCCCATGACCAACCGCGCAGCCTTTCGCGTAACCCTTGGCATTATGCCCAGTTACAGCAATGATGGAGGAGTGAAGGTAGATGGGGTTACAGAAGGCCGACCCGGACAACTTGCAGGCATACAAACCGGAGATGTGATTGTACAGATGGGCGATCTGCCTATTAACGATATACAGGATTACATGGGCGCGCTTGGTAAATTTGACAAAGGCCAAACCGTTGAAGTGAAGCTGAAAAGAGCAGAAAAAATTATCAGCCTCTTAGTTACATTTTAATCGTTAATGTGACTTAAGTCATAGAATTTGAACACCTGGTTTTGAAGTTTTGCAGTAATAAAATTCAAAGCCATGTCATACACACATACTTATCAAGTAAACCTCGATTGGCAAAGAGACCGTCAAGGGATATTATATGCTCAGGATCTTCATCAAAAATTGGATGTAGCCACACCCCCACCCTTTCCAAAAGGTGTTGAGGGTACCTGGTCGCCAGAACATTTGTTTACCGCAGCAGTTAGTTCTTGTTTGATGACCACCTTTTTGGCTATAGCTGAAAATTCAAAACTTGAGTTTGAAAGTTTCAGTTGCGCAGCAGAAGGTATACTGGGTCAGGAAGAAGGCAAGTATAAAATGACTGAAATAATCCTGAAGCCGGAGCTTGTAATTAAACGCGAAGAAGACCGCGCTAAAGCAGAAAGAGTTTTACAGAAAGCAGAAGCTGCGTGTTTAATTTCTAACTCCATAAATTCGAAAGTTTTGATGCAAACAAGTATACAGGTTGGCATGCTGGCTTAATTCTATTCCATTTAGATACATGTTTAAGCTCTTCAAGATTTAGTTCAGGGAGGGAGTTCCCTCAATAATTAAATAATTACTAATTTTGTTAGCATAGAAAGCCTCAGCAATTGGACAAGCAAATTGATATAATCTGTAATTATTTCAGGACACAACCTGTTAAAAAAGCTTATTTATTCGGGTCATACGCCCGAGGAGATGCGGACTACAAAAGCGATATTGACCTTATGGCAGATCTGGATGAACAAGTTGGCCTGTTTAAATTTATTTCCATGCAGATTAGGCTGGAAGAATTACTCAAAAGAAAAGTCGATCTCATTTCATCCAGAGGAATTTCAAAACATATCCTGCCCTTCATCGAAAAAGACAAAAAATTAATTTATGAGAGATAAGCTTGGAGACAAACAACGTCTTATCCACATTTCTGAAGCAGCAGGTTCCATTCAGGATTTTTTACTTAATGTATCAAAGGAACAATTCCTGAATAATTATATGCTTCAACTGGCTGTTTTAAAACTACTTGAAAATATTGGAGAAGCTGCAAACAGGCTTTCTAAAGAATTGCGTGAAGAATTTAATGATATTGATTGGACCATTATCATCCGGTCAAGAAATGTATATGTGCATTAATATTTTGCGCTCGATTTAGATATCGTTTTTGAAACTGCAAAATCTGACCTTCCTCCTCTCAAACAAAGAATTGATCAATTACTGAGAGAAAAATATGGTGCTCACTGAATATGACCTATTGTTTAAAATGAGACTCCCTACTACCAGACTACACTTGACTTACTTATATATGGAAATCAATATCCACAATTAAAAACTAGTTGCAATCATCAAGCCCCATTGAAAACCGGGGCCACGTTTGCTTACACCTGCGATTTGTCCATCATACCAATACGCTCCAATCTCGGGCAAAATGGCAATATTACTTTTGATGTCCTTTTTTAAACCAAATGAAATGCCGGCTATATTAACAAAGTTGGTATCTGCGCCACCTTCAGGTGCTGTAGGAATCGCGAGGTTAACATACCTGCCCATAATAGTTAAATGTGTTTTCTCTGCCACACTTACAGAAGTAAGCAGCGCAGCATTGGGGCTGTAAGCATACCTGTTGCGTTCTTCAATTAACACATGGGCGCCACCTATGCCCAATACCAATGCAAAATCTACTTTGCTCTCCGGATTTGTAAACCAATACTTGGCATCCAGATTTATCCCAAAGCCCGGACCAACGGTAGCAAAAGGAAGTGGAATAGGCGCAAGCCTTAAACCTGCATCTAATTTTTTGCTGATGCCATATCGAAAGCCTGCATGCGGAATGGTAAAAAAAGCGCTTGTAAGTTTGGGATCACCCAATAATACAACTTGTCCGCCCATACCTGCAGCAAAACCAAACTTGCGAGGCGCCAGAGTTCTTGCCGTACCAAAGTTTACTACCCAGAATTTAGGACTTCTGATTTCAAAGGGTTTATAAGCTTCAGGTTCATCTTTATCTCTGTCATCGTTTGCAAAAACAGTAAAAGCCAACATTAACAAGAAACTACAGCAAAATAGTTTTTTCATTATGATTGTTTTTCTGGAATTACAAAACAATGCAGTATCAGAAAAAAATTGCTACCGCTTAAACAATTAATTCACACGAATTGTGACTAGCAATAGCAAAAATGTATTGAGTTGATGATTTACTTTAATGAAGCAAAATATTAATCTCTTTGCAAACTCATGATATAATCCAATAAGTTATTTACTTCTTCATCGCTGAGGCCAACTAATAAATTTTCATACATAAGTGATTGCATTTCATCTTCAATCTTCTCAATCTCAACCTTAGGTATTTTAACCACGTAATTTCCAATCAACATCAGTGAAACAAAGTTTTCATCTGTATTTACAACCCTGCCTAATTGAACCTGCCCGTCTTTTTTTGTAACACGTGCGGCTACCATGCTGGGTTTGATGATTTTTGATGGATACAATATCTCATCCAGAATTTCTTCACGTGTAAACTTTTTTCCAGCATCTTTCAAATTCGGTCCTATCCATTCGGTTTCACCATCAACAGCATGACAAGCCAGGCAGGCACGTTCAGCATAAATTTGTTTGCCTTTCTCTATGGAGTTGGCTGCCAGGTAACCGATACTTTTACTTCTGTTTTTAAATGCTTTTCCTTCCAATGACTTATCATAAATGAGTTTGTAAAATCCCCCGGTTTTCTCTTCAGTTACATTATACCAATAATCTGAAAGACCGTGATGCGCCAAATACAATGCACCATCTTGTCCGAAGGCGAGGTCAGACAATTTTGGTACATCGGCAATGGCATGCTCCTCAAAAGTATAAGTACCATCAGCTTGTCTTGTCATTCGCAATCTTGCTACTGCACCACGAGTCCAGCGTTCACCCGGGCCATAAAATGCTACAAACAAATCTCCTGCAGTTCCACCAAAATCATTTGTTGTTGAATTGAATGTCATTCCTGCCGGAGCTACTTCAGTTGAAAAAATATGAACAGGAGCTTCGGTTACATTTATATCAGGATACTTATTTGGATTATGGCCATAGTATGCACCGATTTTTAACAAGTTGAATTCTTCCTGGGGGTTTCCTCCCCCTTCATTATCAATGAAAAATAAATCACCATACTGATTAAAAACCATACTTGGCACAGAACGTATGCCGGTAGCTAAGCGCTCTGCTCTTTTGCCATCGGGTGAAACACGGATAATGGCGCCACGATATGCCTTCGGATCAGGCGAAGCGCCTGCATTCCATGAATCGGTGGTCAGGTTAAAGTACAACCAACCATCCGGGCCAAAACATAA
>DAOLDI010000305.1:0-3691 GCA_035327445.1 Cyclobacteriaceae bacterium
GTAAAAAATTCCTAAAAAAGTGAAAGCTATATTGGTAAATGGTTTACGCTCAAATTTTTTGTAGAGCTTAATCATATAGATACATGAAATAACCGGAAAAATGACCAGGTACCATTGATAGGCCAGAAGTCCCTGCTCAATAAAAAATGACAAAGAAAAAATGAGCACTCCAGAAAAGGTTCCGAATGTTTTCAGGGGGATCATACCATCTAAGCCAGACAACCTGTAGAATTCAAGCTGGGTGAAAATGCAAATCACAAGAAATACAATAAAGTATGTCCAGGGTCCATACCATATACCACCCAGAATTATTGCCGCACCAAAGAATGCCGTGATAATGCGTTGCGTTAGGTTATTATACTTACTTAATATCGATGTCATTTTCAATTGTCTTTAATACGGCAATTACTTCTGCAGGAGATACACGTACTTCGAAATGCCCAAAAGTGTTGTAAGATGAGTCTTTTTTATTGATGATTACCGGACTAACCCCCTTTTCTTCAAGTATAGAGCGCATCATTTCTGCTTTGTACCGATGTTCTGTTTTAAATACAACTTGCCAGTTAGACATGGTTTACAATATCTTTTGTAATTACTGTTTTTCTGAGGTAAGATAGCAAGGAGAATGTAATTACTGCAAAGATTAATGCTGCCCACCAGGGGGCCGCTTCTGCTGATTCAATGTCATAATCAAAATAACCCAGCTGATTAAGATAAAGCATGCTGATGGTAAAGCCATTGTTTACAAAGTGTGCCACAATGGGCAGCCATAAATTGCCAGACCATGCATAGATATATCCGAACAAAGCGCCTAAAAGCATGCGGGGTACAAAACCAAAAAACTGCATGTGTATGGCGCTAAACAAAATGGCGCTTAGCCAAATAGCCAGGTGCATGTTTTTTGTGCCTCTTTGTAATTCAGATTGTATCAAACCTCTGAAAACGAGCTCTTCACCAATGGCAGGTAGAATGGCGATAATCAAAAAGCCAAACAAAAATTGCATGGGCGTATCAAAACTTGTCATCATGCGGGTAAGCATCATGGCATCATCTTCGCGCTGTCGCGCCCAGGCTTCAAAGTCTTTCAGAAATTCAGGAAAAACAAGGTTTTGATTCCACTCAATAAAAACAGAATTAACCACCATAAAAACCACAGTTACAACAGCACTGATGATTAATGCCTTTTGATGTTGAGGAAAGCAGCTGAAAATACTTTTGGCATTTTTCTTTAATACCGCATTCAAATAAATAAGCGGCAACACAATCAGTCCGATAAGCGCAGCAGCGCCTTGCATGATGAAGAGCGGTGTTTTTAATTCGGGATGTTCAGCAGCATTTTGTATCTGGTCTAACATTTGTAATATGCTGCCATCATAAAACATCATGGCCAGCAGAAGGCCAGCAAGAGGGCCAATGATGACAAATCCGGCCGCCAGCATTAAAAGAATGTACAGCACTGAAACTATTCCGCTAATACGGGGTTGATTATCCTGAACTTCACTCTCCATAAATTCAATTAAATTTGCAGGCTAAATAACGCAATTGTAGCATACACACAAACAAATGGTCAGGATTGGCAACATAGAACTTGGAGAATTCCCGCTTTTACTTGCTCCAATGGAGGATGTGAGTGACCCGCCTTTTCGTGCGGTGTGTAAAGAAGCCGGGGCCGATCTGATGTTTACGGAGTTCATTTCTTCTGAAGGACTTATCCGCGATGCCATCAAGAGCAAACAGAAGCTGGATATTTTTGATTACGAAAGACCTATCGGTATTCAGATTTTTGGTGGCGATGAAGAAGCCATGGCCATGGCCACACAAATTGTAGACACAACCAACCCTGATTTAGTAGATATCAATTTCGGTTGCCCGGTAAAGAAAGTGGTTTGCAAAGGTGCAGGTGCGGCTGTTTTGAAAGATGTTCCTTTGATGGTGCGCCTGACTTCAGCCGTAGTGAAATCAACTCGTTTGCCGGTTACGGTTAAAACACGTTTAGGCTGGGATGATAACAGCAAGAATATTGAAGAAGTAGCTGAGCGTTTGCAGGATGTGGGCATACAAGCGCTGAGCATTCATGGGCGTACACGCGCGCAATTATACAAAGGTGAGGCCGACTGGTCTCTGATTGCCAAAGTGAAAGAAAATCCGCGCATTAAAATTCCGATATTCGGTAATGGTGATATTGATTCCCCGGAAAAAGCATTAGCGTATAAAAACAAATATGGTGTTGATGGCGTGATGATCGGTCGTGCAGCTATTGGTTATCCATGGATTTTCAGGGAGATTAAACATTTTGTGCAAACCGGAGAGATACTAGATGCGCCAACAATTCATGAACGTGTATCGGTAACACGCAAGCATCTTGAATTCTCCATGCAATGGAAAGGAGAGCGATTGGGTATTTTAGAAATGCGCAGACATTATGCGAGTTACTTTAAAGGCTTGCCGGATTTCAAACCCTTCAGAACAAGATTAGTGGGAGCTAATGAAGCCGATGAACTGTTTGATATTCTTGAAGAAGTTGGCAGCGCGTATCCTTTGCTCGTAAATTATGTAGCCTCATCTGTATAATTTGTTTTCATTACATAAAGTAAACCCTATACCTCTCATTGCCTGACTAAAATTTTTCTTCTCAACACACTTCATGCCCGAACAAAATAAATTCCTCTCCATTTTTTTGCTCATCATACTCGCCATCATCTGGGGAACTTCCTTCATATTGGTGAAGCGTGGTTTAGAAGTTTTCAGTGCAGATGAAGTTGGCTCATTACGAATTGTTGCAGCAGCTATTTTTCTCATTCCGCCTGCTTTGATTAGATTAAAAGAAGTAAAAAAATCTAAGTTTGGTAAGTTGCTACTCACGGGATTGATGGGAAGTTTTTTTCCTGCTTTTTTATTTGCCATTGCACAAACAAGATTGGAAAGTTCTCTTGCGGGAATCATGAATGGCCTTACGCCAATTTTTACTGTTCTTGTTGGCGCCCTATTCTTTAATTTAAAAACTACCTCAAGAATTATGATTGGTGTAGTTATTGGCTTTGCCGGTTCTGTTTTACTCATCATGGCGGGCTCAGGCGGACAAATGAGTAATTTCAATTACTATGCTTTGTTCATTATTGTTGCCTCCATGCTTTATGGCATCAACCTCAACTTTATCAAATTTCAATTACCCGATCTCAAAGCGCTTACCATTACCAGTTGGTCAGTAGTGTTGGTCGGGCCATTCGCAGCTGTTTATTTATTTGGTTTTACCGATTTTATAGGGAAGATGCAAACAGCACCCGATGCATGGAAAGCCATGGGCATGATTGTACTGCTTGGAATAATGAGTACTTCTCTTGCTTTGATTCTGTTCAACAAGCTGGTAAAAATGGCAACGCCCCTGTATGCCTCCAGTGTAACGTATCTAATACCAATTGTTGCCGTAATCTGGGGCGTTTGGGATGGAGAGACTTTACTCATTGGTCATTATATAGGCATGGCTGCCATTATCTCTGGAGTGTACCTGGCCAATAGAAAATAAAGCAACCCTGTGAGTGGTCCAGAGATATCGGGACCCTCGCAGCAGTTAGCATAAGATTAAAGTTTTAAAGTCGCCATTACAGGTAAATGATCAGATGGATAATAGGTACCATCGTTATCATCAGGCGTGATAAAATCAATTACCTTAAAATGTTTACTGCTAAAAATG
>DAOLDI010000306.1:0-3685 GCA_035327445.1 Cyclobacteriaceae bacterium
GTGGCGCAAGCCGTGGGGGTTCGAGTCCCTTCTTGGGCACATAATAAAGCAGTTCTTAGGAACTGCTTTTTTTGTTAATCTTTATCTGCTACTCTTCATAGGTCACTTTGTATCTGGAGAGCTCAGGCACAAAATCACGCTTTCGTTTTAACTCGTAAGTATAAATAGCTTGCCCCAGGTTTTTCATGAAAGGCAATGCCACTTCATCATATTCGTACGTACCATCATTAAAAGTCTGATTCTTATTTGCTAGTATGGTGGCTGATAACATGAACTCAATCTTGTTTTTTGTATCCATGATGTAAGCATTATCTGTTACATAACCATAAGCCTGACCGATCTTATTGAAAATGCGCAAATGCTTAGGAATTTTTACTGACTTATCTGAGCCATACATTAAAAACTTGGCATAGGCATCATACATATTGGCATCAGCCTGGTAATTCGGATAAAACGTTTCTGTGGGTAACTGCGACATGTATTGATACAAAAAACGGTAATCATCTGCCGTCAAATTAAAACGCTGAGCCGGCTCTGCACTTTCAGGAAAGAAGACGGCTTTGAGCAATTGCTGCTGCTCTGTTAAGGGGAAAATATTTTTTGCCGTAAAATCAAAAGGCTCATGCACTAAAGAATCGCCACGCAGGTAAGCTTTTCCTTTTAAAATACTTGCTGAAAAATTGAAAGGCTTATCGTTGTATTCTGCTGCTTGTTCATAAAGCACTTGCCCGTTATTTACAAAACGAATGGGATTGGTATGCCTGTTCTCTTCTTCTGTTAAAAAAATTGCCAGGCGATGGGTCATCCGGCTAGCACTTAAGCCATGTTCATGCAATGCATCATTAAATCCGGCTTGACCTAAAAATTCATATAACCTGTTGTGCGCATCATTATCACTTACTATCATAATTTTTCTGATGTAATGCGCCACAGAAGGCAAATAATTTGCTGAGGTCGAATCGTACAACACTTTAGTCTGACCAGAAAATGCGCTATCGGTAAACATAGGCGTGTATTTGTCCAGACCTTCAATATTCAGTTTATTGATTTTTTCAAGGGCCAATACACTGGCCGGAAATTTCACGGTTGATGCCGGATAAAAATACCGATCGGGGTCTACATTGAAATGAAATGTTTTGAAAGCAGGAATATTATTTTCATCCCTGTTGATTTGCGTATAGATGATTTGTACTTCGTAGGCTTCTCTGTTCTTTAAAACATCAGCAAACTTTTCAGGTTCTTGCATCATCAGCGATTCCAGGAAGTTTTCATCCTCAATTAAAGGCGCACTGCAGCTTATCAATAAAAAGAAAAAGGGAATGAATATTTTCATACTAAACGGATTATCAATTCAATTTTAGTGATTTCTGATAAAATAAGCACAGGCTTTAGTATTACCTTTGCAGCATGCCTGAAGTAATAGAGAAAAGAGACATACGCAAGCTTAGCTTAGCCCAATTGCAGGAATTTTTTGTGCAACAGGGCGATAAAGCTTTTCGGGCCAAACAGGTGTATGAATGGCTTTGGAAAAAATCGGCCAAAGATTTTGACCAGATGACCAATATCTCTTTGGCAACCAGGGAACTGCTGAAGCAACATTTCAGCATCAACCACATCAAGGTTGATCACATGCAGCGCAGTGAAGATGGCACCATCAAAAATGCCGTTACGCTGCACGATGGATTAGTTGTAGAATCTGTATTGATTCCTACGGATAAGCGCATCACCGCTTGTGTATCATCACAGGTGGGCTGCAGCCTCGACTGTAAGTTTTGCGCCACCGCCCGCTTAAAACGCATGCGCAACCTGGGCCCCGATGAAATTTACGATCAGGTAGTGGCCATTAAACAACAGGCTGAATTATTTTTTAATCGTCCGCTCACCAATATTGTATTCATGGGCATGGGAGAACCTTTACTGAATTATACCAATGTGATTGAGGCCATCAACAAAATCACATCTTCTGATGGATTGAACATGGCCAGCAAGCGCATTACGCTTTCTACAGTGGGTATTGCCAAGATGATCAAAAAAATGGCAGATGATGAAGTGAAATTTAACCTGGCGGTTTCGCTTCACTCGGCAATGGATGAAATCCGTTCATCCATTATGCCCATTAATGAGACTAACAAGCTGGCTGAGTTAGCCGATGCTTTAAAATACTGGTACAAAAAAACCAAAAGCAAAGTAACTTATGAGTATGTAGTTTGGCGGGGCATTAACGACAGTCCAAAACATGCCGAGGCTTTGGCAAAATTCTGCAAGATTATTCCTTCTAAAGTGAATCTCATTGAATACAATCCCATTGATGATGGGGCCTTTCAACAGGCGGCTGATGAAGCGCTGGAGATGTACCAGACAACTTTGGCAGCACATGGCATTATTTCACGCATCAGGCACAGCCGGGGTAAAGACATAGATGCAGCCTGCGGACAGCTGGCGAATAAAACGCTATAAAATCAAATTCTTATCAGATAAAATCCATGTGCGGATTCTTTCAATCAATTCATTAGCGTTTTCTACATTCATATGATATGATTCACGGATACTTCCATTTGCGTAAAAGCATATATACGGATGAACTGAATTTTTGGGATAGGCAAGCATATCTTTATCGTGGATAAGTCTGACCTTATTTCGTAATTCAAAAGGAATTGACAAATTAAGGTCCTTGTCACTTTGATAACTGACAATGAATAAAATATCTTCTGTCAGTTCACTATTCATGATTTCTAATACTTTTTGATTACAACCACTACATCCGCTTATGTGGAACGAAATAATTACTTTATCGTGTGGCTTAATAGAATATCTGTTTATTTCAAAGATTTTAATCAGCATATCCATATCGCTATTCGAATTATATTTCGTGCACGCCAAAATACTGAATAAAAAATATAAGAGCATAGCGATTTTCTGTATCATAATTCTACTGAATTGCTTTATATATCACTTTTCTGAAAGCAATTTCATCTTCCGAAGTTTCCCTAAATTGAAAATACAAAGCTTCAGCCGTGTAAAAAAAATTCATATTTGTAATTCCATTTTCGGATAAATTAACTTCACTAAGCAGGTGAAAATTATCATCTGCAACCAACGCAGTATATCTCCTGCGATATTTTGAATTATCTTCTCCTACTATATAGGGATTAACCTTATCTGGATACCGCACAGTTCTAATATATATTTTTCGGTAAGGATCAAAAATGATTTTTTCATAATAAGCAGTATTCATAAAGTGCTCCGAATGCATATTGTAGTCCATTTCAAGTGATTTCATTGGAGGAATATTCTTCAATTCAGCCGATTGTATGGGGTGCTCTTCTTGCAGATCAGCGCGAATATCATATACCTGAACATTGTGATCAACAGGAAAACTCGCAACTATCTTATCAGTTCCCGGAATATCAGCCAATACAGCCTGTGTAAATTGGGGTGGGAAATAAGGGTTCTTTATGCTGTATGGCGTAGGGTAGTTTAATTGAAATCTAATTTCCGATGTCCTAATATTTACACCAAGCAATGATTTACCTCTCTCAAATAACCTTTTGTTTTCTGTGAAGAAAGGAATTTGTGTTACACAAGGCATATAGAGCCAATCTCCTTTTTTAAACATTGGGCTGCCTATCCGGGCATAAGGCAAGGCAAACAAGGCGTCTTCTGTTTTTCTTGTTGGCTTGGTACC
>DAOLDI010000307.1:0-3682 GCA_035327445.1 Cyclobacteriaceae bacterium
GTAAGTACAGACCCAGCGGCTTTGAAGAAGTTGTGGGACAGGAGCACATAACCACTACTTTAAAAAATGCCATTGACAATCAGCAGCTTGCGCAAGCCCTGCTCTTTTGCGGGCCGAGAGGTGTAGGTAAAACCACCTGTGCGCGTATTGTGGCTCGTCTTATCAATGGGTTTGAAGAAAAATCCGAAAGCAATAGTCTGAACATTTTTGAGCTTGATGCCGCTTCAAACAATTCGGTAGAAGACATCAGGAACCTGATTGAGCAAGTACGCTACCCACCTCAGTTTGGCAAGTTCAAGGTATATATCATTGATGAGGTTCACATGCTGTCTAATCAGGCATTCAATGCCTTTTTGAAAACATTAGAGGAGCCTCCGCCATATGCTATTTTCATTCTGGCAACTACTGAGAAACACAAGGTAATTCCTACCATTTTATCTCGTTGCCAGATTTTTGATTTCAACCGCATCCAAATCAGTGATATCTCCAGGCAATTAAAAAAAATTGCCGAGCATGAGGGCGTAAAGGCAGAAGATGAAGCATTGCACCTGATTGCCCAAAAAGCTGATGGCGCTTTGCGCGATGCACTTTCCATTTTCGACCTGATGGTAACTTACTCAACCAACAGGGAGATTACTTTTAAAGGTGTACTCAACAACCTGCACATACTCGATTACGATTATTATTTCAAAGTAACCGATTACCTGCTGGCTGAAAACACCTCACAACCCTTATTAATATTTGATGAAATTCTGCGTAAAGGTTTTGACGGACACAATTTTATTGTTGGCCTGAATGAACACTTCCGCAACTTATTGGTATCACAAGATGCGCGCACCATCGATTTAATGGAAGTGCCTGAAAACATTAAATCCAAATACCTTCAGCAAGCTAAAGCTGCGCATCCCTCTTTACTGCTGTCATGGCTTAACATTGGCAACCAGTGCGACATTCAATACAAGGGAAGTAAAAATCAAAGATTGCATGTTGAGTTGGCCTTGTTAAAAATGGCCCATGTAAATGCAGCTTTGAAAGCAAATTTCACTCCTTCAGAAACTGAAGGGGTAAAAAAAAAATTGATAAGCAGTTAGTAGCTGACCCTGCAGACAGTCAGGTTATTAAAGCCCCGGCCGAAAGCAAAGCAGAAGAATCTCCAAAACCAGAAGTAAGTAAACCAGAAACAGTCCCTACTCCAAAAACTTCTAAACAAAGAAGTACCCTAAGACTTCCATCTCTTGAAGAATTAGCACGTGAGAAAAAACTTGAAGAAAAACATATTGTTGAAAAATCTATTGATGAGAATTCTGATACACAAAACAGCACCATAGACATGGAAAAAGTAAGTGCGTGTATCAAAACATTTGCTGCTGATTTAAGGACACGCGGATTTAACGCAGAGGCTGCATTACTTAACAAAAGCTTTGAACTAAAAGATAATTCACTGCACTTTGTACTTAGCAGTGTGCTGGAAGAGGACCTGTTAAGTGCATTTAAAATCGATCTCGCACAAAAGCTGAAAGAAAATTTGAAAACAAGTATCAGTATTGTAACAAGTATAGAGCAGATTGATACAAAAAAAATGATCTATACTAACCAAGAAAAGTATGAATATCTGCTAAACAAAAAGCCTATCCTTAAAGATTTTAAAGACAGGCTTGGATTGGATACAGATTTCTAATGAAACACTTTCTATTTCTCTGCAAAATTCTGTAGCGTATACAAGAAGCCAAAAGAAAATGCCTGGCTGTATTGTACCTTATCATCCTGATCAAAATCATATAACATAATGGCCCCGAGGCTAACATTAAAGTACTTGGCAATTTTAGCCGTGATATTTAAATCGAGCCGGTGATCAAGTTTATTGAAAGCAAGTTCCTCGTAATTAGCAAACAGTATGTAACGCCATTTCAGGTTTACATTTTCAACAATGTCTTTATTGAACTCGGCTAATATTTGTGCAGCCAGCCATTCATAGCGGGCATTTTCTCCGGGCTGAACACCAAAAGGTGTCGGACTTTCAGCTGTAATAAATCGTTCAACATCTCTTACAATGGTGATTCTTGGTGCAAATGGGCTAAGTCGTACACGAAAGAAATCATTTGGCTTATTTTCAAAACCTACTGATGCAGTTAGAAATGCAGGGGCAAACAAATCAGAGATTAATAACTCAGGTTCAGTTGCATAATTATAACCGGCCGTGAATTGTGTGATGAAATTTCCGGCAATTGTCATATCCCATTTTTCATTCACTTTTCTACCGTACCTGGAGTCGATAAATACTCTGTCTAGCGTTTTCCTGTATCCCTGGCCTTCGTTGTTTACAAAACCATATAGAAAGTCAAACTCATTGTTCCATGAATTGTTGTCTTTCTTGTAATTGGCTTTGTAGTTCAGCAAACTATTGAATCCAACAGAGTTAATTCCACCGGCCTTCCAGTTAGAAGAAAACGCTGATTGATTAAAGTTAAAACTGAAAATCAGTTTTCTCTTCCACAAGGGATCGGGTGCAGGTTCTTCTGCCGCGGCTTCTTCTTGCGCATAGAGGTTTACTGAGCTCAGGCAAGTGATTAATAGAATTAAGCATAGGGGTATTAGTGCAATATTTCTCATAGGTCAGACTTATTATATTAGTAATAAATATAAGCCTTAAACCTAAATCAACCGAACCCTTTGAGCTTAATCTCTTCTAAAGAGGTTTCTGTGAGGGGCTTAGTTATAAACTTGATCACAAAATCGTTATTCACAATTTTGTCTATATCGCGCTTATTGTCTGAGCTGGAAAGTATGATGACTTTACATTTATTGCGGATGAGGTCGTTAAACTTCTCGAATTCATACAAAAACACAAATCCATCCACAATGGGCATATTGATATCCAAAAATATGAGATTGGGGAGGTTTTCAGGATTATTCTGGTATTCCTGCAAATAGTCAAGCGCAGCTCTGCCCGAATTCTTTACTTCTACCCTATTGGCAAAACCTGTTATTTCAATAATTCGCTTACTGATGAAATTGTCAGTATCGTTATCGTCCACCAACATTACCAAGTCTAGCGCATTTACATCAGTTTGCATCAATCAGCTGTTTTATTAAATGAATATGGCCAAAAATAAAAGAATTTACAGATATAGATTCTGCATAAATACCATAAATAAGGTATGTTGTAATATAATCGGTAAAAATTACAAAAAATGAAAATCAAGGTTTGAGTATCCTGAGCTTTTCACCCACTGTAAGGTTAAAATCTTTCTTATTATTCCACTCCATAAGGTCCTTAATCGTAACCTCATAATTTCTGGCAATACTATAAAGTGTATCTGCACCCTTCACCTCATGCCAAATAGCCTGTTCTGACTTTGTTGCAACAACAGGTGCAGCAATTTGAAGTACCTGTCCGGGTTTAAGGGTGATGGGCTCTTCAAGCTTATTCCAGGCAATCAAATCTTTTACATTTAACTGGTATTTGCGGCTTATGGCATACAAGGTTTCTCCTGTCTGTACCGTGTGTTGCTCAATTTTTGTTGAATTGGACGATGAGGGAGCAATAACTTGTATCACATCCTGCGAATTATCTTCTTTTACTTCATTATCTGCTGCTGCTTTGGCTTTTACTTCTTCAGGTTTTTGAACGGCTTGGTGTATTGAAATCTCTTGCTCAACTTTTACCGACTGATGCCCATAG